>JAGDWZ010000060.1:0-18658 GCA_023269915.1 Hydrogenobaculum sp.
ATACTTGTCCAAAGTATCTACAAGTCTTTGACACATTTTGAACTTTCTTGTAATGCTCTATCCAGCTTAGCCTTACCTTAACTTCTCTTGTAAGCTACATGTATAACACGATTTTTTACATCATTGACATGTTTGAGTTTATCACTTAAACTTTTTGGATAGAGTGAGAATATCCCAGTTTGGGTACCTATCCTGAGCCGTGGCACACTTGTCCCTTCATGGTACCCACCTCCTTTTTGACTCTAAGAAACTTTCTCTTCTCACCATATATTCTTACCTCCTTTTATAAGATTTCCATAAATAAAATTTTAACAGAGGTACAAGTATACCACGGTTAAGTGTTAATAGTGTTTGGGAACTTGTACAATATTACAACTTAAACCATTAAAATGTATATCAATTTAACTTTTTATCTAATTAACGATAGTTTTAAGAAATTTGTAAAGCTTTTGAGAAGGACTGTTTCACCAATTGTGATTATGTAAAGTATATTAATAAACATCATTATATCGCTCCTAGACCGTGGCACACTTGTGGATAAAGGATTTCAAGCTGTTTTCTTATAATATCCTAATCTTTTATGGGTTTTTCCATTTGTCTTATGTTTCTTATTAAAGTAAAGTATTTTAACACGCTTAAAGAATTACGCAAAAGATTGGGCAGTCCCATGCTTTCTATTTATAGGATTTAAAAAGTCAGAAAAAAAGCGAAAGTTCGTATATAATTTAGTAACTTTAAAATACTCTTGGAGGTGTTTGATGAGAAAGCAAATCGCATTAGCCTTAGGGCTACTTTCTGGGATAGCAAGCTCCTATGCTGTGAGCTTGTCTGGGTCGGTAGGGTTCATAAGTGAATCTCCTAGTGGTTATATTAATTACCACAGCAACGGGACATCTCAAAATGTAGATGTAAAAAATAACCTTGGTTTTAGCTCAAAGACAAAACCTTGGGTAAGGTTAAAATTAAACACAGGGGGAATACCAATAGTGCCGAATCTTGAATTTGATTATCTACCGATGAAGTTTAGCGGAACTGCCTCAAATCAAAACTTTACATATGATGGGTATACATTTAATGGCACAGTATCATCTACATTAAAAGCAGATCACTATGATATATTTGCCTATTATCATCTTCCATTTATAAACACAGCATCAAAAGGTGTGCTAAATCCAAAAGTAGGCCTTGGCGTTAGGATAGTAGATTTCAAAGCGGATGTATCAGGTAGCGCTACAAGCGTAAATGGTGTGCTATTGCCTCAGCCTCAAAGCCAGACTGTTAGCAAATCCTATACTGTGCCAGTACCAATGTTGTACGCTGCTCTTGATGTAAGACCTGTGCCGGCTATAGAAGGCGATTTTCACATAAAGGGTATAGCCTACGGGTCAAATGCATATTACGATGTGGTAGCAGAAGCAAAACTCCATCCAGTGTTTATAAAAAATGGGCTAGGCAATCATTTGTTTATAGGAGCAGGTTATAGATACGAAGAGTTAAAGATAGATGCAAGCTCTATAAAAACAGATTTTAAAGTAGATGGTCCATTTGCAGAAGTAGGAGTAGCGTTCTAAATATTTTCTATGCTTTGGGGCTTTTAAAACAAGCCCCATGTTTAACCTTATTATACTTGTGAGTGTGGCAGATTTGTAAGCCGTGGCAGACTTGTAAAGCTTGAAAAGATAAATTTATAGCTTAATATAAGCCCAATACTTCAAAATAAAAGCAAAGTTATCAAATTGGATAGTTTTGTATAGTATCTATATTGTTATAAATATTGTTTTATAAAGCTTTTAATAAGCTCTCAAGTTCTTCAGTGGATTTTGAAAGTCGCTGCGATATTTCTGGTGATAAGGTTTTATGCTGTGTAAGAGATTTAAATATATCTGGTAAGGTCTTAAAGTTTGTCAATGCCTTTTGCCTTATCTCTTGCAAAGAAGGGGTATTTTCTATGAGCTCTCCATCTTTTATGTAAAGCTTAAGCATTTTTACGCCGTTTTCTACGACGTCATCAAAATGAGATATTACATCTTTTAGTATCTTGCCATTTTTAAAAATCCTGAAAAGTTGCTTTTTATAAGGCATAGTAATTTTCTTATAGCCTAGTTTCATTTTTGGTTTTCCATCGTATTCTACCAGCTTGTAAGCACAGTCTAAGTAAGGTAAATCGGCACTGGTAACAAGCTCTGTTCCAACTCCAAAGCCATCTATTGGGGCATTATTTTCTACGAGTTCTTTTATCTTGTACTCGTTTATCCCGCCGCTTGCAAAGATTATAGAATCTCTAAAACCGTTGGCATCCAGTATTTCCCTTACTTTTCTTGAAAGCGTTAAAAGGTCTCCGCTATCTATCCTTACACCTTTTATTTTTACTCCTTTTTTCTTTGCAACCTTTATAGCGTTTTTAACACCTTCTACGGTATCGTAGGTGTCTATTAGAAAAATGGTATTTTCAGGATAAACCGATGCAAAATTCCAGAAGGCCTCTTCTTCTTTTTCATGAGCCATCACAAAAGAATGCGCCATCGTGCCGTAAATTGGGATGCCAAACATTTTACCAGCCACAACATTTGAGGTTCCAGCAAAACCCCCTATATAACTACTTCGTGCAGCTATTATACCAGCGTCTACTCCATGGGCTCTTCTCATACCAAATTCTATTAGCATTTTATCTTTGGCTACGCTATAACACCTCAAGGCTTTTGTACCAACGAGGATAGATATCTGAAGCGTATTTACTAAAAAAGTCTCTATTATTTGAGCTTGAAGTATAGGAGCTTCTACTTGTACTATCGGCTCGTCTGCAAACACTATCTGCCCTTCGTCTACTGAGTAAAGATTACCAGTAAACCTAAAATTTTCAAGGTATTTCAAAAAATCTTCTTTAAACTTACCTGTAGACCTTAAAAACTCTATATCTTCTTTTGTAAATCTTAGATTTAGCAGATAATCTATTAAAAACTCAAGCCCAGAAAACAAGAAGTAGTTTCTTTTATTTGTGGGTCTTATAAAAAAGTTAAACACGGCGGTTTTTCCTATGCCTTTTTCAAAGTAAACTTGTGCCATCGTAAGCTCATAGAGGTCTGTAAACAAGCTCGTATTTTTGTAATTTATAAATCGCATCATCTACACTTCCTATGTCAGATTTGAAGCTTTAATTTAAATATTTTATATCAAGTAAACAAATAAAGTCCTATGGACAGTTTAAACATGCAAAGCTTTCTTAAATTAAGGCAATATAGTGTAAAATATTAAAGATGAGTTATTTACCGTTTGCTAGAAAGTATAGACCAAAAACCTTTAAAGAGCTTATAGGACAAGAAATACCTGCTACTATACTTAAAAATGCATTTTTGCACGACAAGATACACCACGCTTACATATTTGCAGGACATAAAGGTACCGGGAAAACCACCACCGCAAGAATATTTGCAAAGGTTTTAAACTGTCTAAACCCTCAAGAAGGAGAACCTTGCAACAGTTGTCAAAACTGTCAAGCCATAGAAAAGGGCACTTTTGTAGATTTGATAGAGATGGACGCTGCTTCCAACAGAGGCATAGACGAGATAAGGTCTATAAAAGAAGGGGCAAGCTATCTTCCAATGCAAGGCAAATACAAAGTCTATATCATAGACGAAGCTCATATGCTTACAAAAGAAGCCTTCAACGCCCTTTTAAAAACCATAGAAGAACCGCCCCCATCTTTGATATTTATCCTTTGCACTACGGAGTTTGACAAGATACTTCCCACCATTCAATCAAGATGCCAAAAGCTTATCTTCTCAAAAGCCTCAAAAGAAAACATAAAAACCTATCTAAAACGTATAGCCAACGAAGAAAACCTTGAAGTAGATGAAGAGGCTTTGGATGTGATAGCGGATTTATCAGACGATTCTATGAGAGATGCCGCTAGCCTGTTAGACCAAGCAAGTACCTACGGCAACAACAAGGTAACGATAGATGTTGTAAAAGCAATGTTTGGGCCTGTGGACAAAGCCTCTATAAGAAAGTTTTTAGAGCTTCTAATAGAAGGAGATACGAGAAAAACTATAGATATATTAAACACGCTAAACGAAAAAGGATACAACGTAAGACTTTTCTGGGAAGGGGTTTACAAAGAGCTTAAAAACATACTAAAAGCCTTTGCTACAGGAGAAGCCCAAGAAGAGTTTTACAAAAATATGCTTTCAAAACCCTTAGAGGTGTTTTTATACCTTGAAGATGTTGTAAATCAAGGCTTTAGCGCCATGTATCAAAAAGACCCAATCCTTGCCCTTGAGATAACAGTTTTAAAAGCCTCTTTGATAAAGGATTTTGTGCCCATTTCAGAGCTTTTAAAAGAAGGATTAGATTTGCCCGCAAAAGCCGCTGAAAAAAAAACACTAAATGAACCGCCAAAAGATGATTTAAGCAAAAGCTCCCAAAATCAAGAAAAACAAAACGAATATCCAGAAGAGGTAGAAAAAATCTTAGAAGTCTTTAAACCGGCAAAGATAGTGCACTATGAGAAAAAGTGATTTAAAAGTGATTATAAAGCTTTCCAAAGAAGGGGAACTTCTCATATTGGATGCCATTATAACAGGGGCTCCCAACAGGCTTGGTCTTACAAGGACAAGACCCCATGACAAAAAAACACTTGAAATACTCACCACAGAGTATCAAATTAATGATTTGATGGAGTTTGTAGATACACTAAAACCACATTTTAGCATAGAGTCTGTAGAGATAGAACCATGAAAGTGCTTATAATAGATGATGAAGATGCTATAAGAGAGTCTATATCAGAGATTTTAAGCGATGAAAATATAAGCTCAAAAACTGCAAAGTCTTTGCAAGAAGCGAAAAAGATACTTACAAAAGAATATTTTCCAGTGATACTTCTCGATATATGGCTAGAAGATGGGTCTGGTATAGATTTTATAGACACTATAAAAGAGCTATCTCCAAACTCCTCTATTGTGATGATAACAGGACATGGTGGTATAGAGCTTGCCGTCCAATCTATAAAAAAGGGGGCTTTTGACTTTTTAGAAAAACCTCTTTCCATTGAAAAGCTTTTAAACGTTATAGAAAAAGCCCACAAAGAGCACATAAAAAATAAAATTGAAACAGCCACAGAAAAAGAGGATGATATCATAGGAGAATCTCAAGCCATCAAAAAATTAAAAGAGGAGATAAAAAAAGTAGCCAAATCAAACGCCAACATAGTAATATTTGGAGAAAATGGCACCGGCAAAGAGCTTGTGGCAAAAAACATACACCAACTATCCCCTAGAAAAGACAAGCCTTTTGTGGATATAAACTGTGCGGCTATACCAGACGAGCTTATAGAATCTGAGCTTTTTGGATACGAAAAGGGAGCTTTTACAGGAGCTTTGTCTAGAAAAGCCGGAAAACTTGAGATAGCCAACGAAGGGACTATATTCTTAGATGAGATTGGGGATATGAGCCTAAAAGCCCAAGCCAAACTCCTAAGGGCTATAGAGACAAAGAGCTTTCAAAGGCTTGGCGGGCTTCAAAAAATAGATGTGGATGTGAGGTTTATCTGCGCTTCCAACAAAGATTTAAAAAAACTAATAGAACAAGGGCTTTTTAGAGAAGACCTTTATTACAGGCTTGCAGTTATAACGTTGGAAGTACCACCTTTAAGAGAAAGAGGCCAAGATATCATCATCCTTGCAGAGTACTTTTTGGACAAATTTTGCCAAGAGAACAAGGTAAAACCAAAAAAACTAACCCCCGAAGCAAAAGAAGCCCTTCTAGAATACGATTGGCCCGGGAACGTTAGAGAATTAAAAAACCTTATGGAAAGGTTAAGCATCACAGTTGAAAAAGACGTCATAGAGGAAGAAGCTCTTGGATTAAACGTAAAACAAAAGGAGTATCAGGATTTTAAAAGCGCAAAACAAGAGTTTGAAAAGCAGTTTATAATGAAAAAACTAGCCCAATACAACTACAACATAAAACAAACAGCCCAAGCCATAGGTATGGACTTTACAAATTTATATCGTAAAATAAAAGCTTACAACATTAAAATAGAAGAGGAATCCCAATGAGCAAACAAAAAGACATGTTAAAAAGGACCATAGAAAAAGAGGTGGCAAATATACTTGTAAAAGATATAGAAAATATACCGGGTTTTGTGACGGTAAACGGCGTACTTTTGAGTGAAGATGGTAAAAATGTACTTATATCTATAAGCGTTTTAGAAAAAGACAAAGAAGATGCTGTTTTAAAAAGACTACAAAGCGCAAGAGATTATATAAGACATCTTTTGGCAAAAAGAATAAAAACAAAATCCCTTCCAAAAATAGATTTTGTGGTATCTAAGGAAGATTGATGGAAAGATACGACGTTATAGTAATAGGCGGTGGACCAGCTGGGGCTGGGGCTTCTTGTGAGCTTGCAGACGCTGGAGCAAAAGTCCTTGTAATAGAAAAAGCCAAATACCCAAGACCAAAGCTTTGCGCTGGCTGTATATCAAAACGCTCTATAGATTTGTTTCCGGCTTTTAACATAAAAAACACAATAAAAGGAGGCATCCTTGGATTTAGAGGAGAGGCTTTTGTAGAAAAGAAAAAAGACGAATGCGCTGTGATAGTAGATAGAGAAGAGTTTGATTATTCTCTTATATCAAAAGCCCAAGAAAAAGGAGCAAATCTTTTAGAAGAAACCACAGTAAAAGATATAGAGCTAACACCCACCGTTAGAAAAGTTATCACTGACAAAGGCGTATTTGAAGCCGATTATGTAATAGGAGCCGACGGTTATCACTCTATCACAAGAAAATCTATTGCTTGTAAAGACACTTCAAGAAAATTTTTTATAGCAATGGAAGTGAAAGTCCCAAAAGAAGATTTAAAGGACTTTCCAGAGGATGAAGTGTTGATAGATATAGGGGTTGTAAAAAGAGGATACGGCTGGTATTTTCCGCAAGGGGAATTTGTAAATGTAGGTATAGCCACCGCCGAAAAAGAAGACCTTTTAAATATCTTTAAGAACTATGCAAAAAATCATAAGCTATTTCCCATAGACTTATCAAAATACCGCATAAAATCGTGGTTTATACCTTTTACATCAAAAGCCCAAGACTTAAGGCTTGGAAGAGATAGGGTATTTTTGACAGGAGATGCTGGGGCTATAGTAGACCCGCTTTTAGGAGAGGGGATAAGATACGCCTATTTGAGTGGGTCATTGAGCGCTAGGGCTATAAAGCTTGCCAAGAAAAACGCAAATACCTTGTATGAAAGGTTTGTTAAAAACACCATCTTAGAAGATTTAGTTTACGCTGGCAAAATAGCTTCTATCGTTTACAATATACAAGAATTATCGTTTAAACTATCTCAAGACAAAGCTCTTTATATGTTTTTTGAGCTTTTAAAAGGAGAAAAAACTTACAAAGATTTGTATAGATGGGGTTGGAAAGAGCTAATAAAAAATATACCAAATATTCTTATGAAAAAAATATAAAAAATGTTTATAATATATAACACAGGAGGTTGCATGTATGAACAAAGATAATATACTAATAGGAAGTGCTGTATTGTTGTTTTTGAGCGCTTTGGCGGGAGTGTTTGTGAAAATCATGCCTGTTGGTCTTGGGCTAATAGTATTGGACATTATACTTTTTGGTACCATAATATGGATTAGCTTTGGCAAAGAAGCAAAAGAAGAGGTAGAGGTAAGAGTATGTGAAGACGAAAAAATTAAAAAAGACTTCAAAGCTATAATGCCTGATTTAGCCACGGAGGTTTACAACTGCGCTAGAATAGAAATAGCTTCGCTAGAAGCAAGACATACGTCTGAAAATTTAAAAGAATCTATATCAGCTATAGCAAACGCAGAAGAGGAATTTAGCGCCACCATGAAGGATATAGCAAACTCTATATTAGACACAAAAACCATACAAGATAGGCTTAGCCAGAGAATAGAAGAAAAAACAAAGCAAGTGGAGTCTTCAAAAGAGCTTGTAGAAAGCTCTAAACTGGTATATAGCGAAGTCAGCAAGTCAATACATCAACTAAGCGAAAAATCCAAAGGTATAGAATCCATAGTTTCCACTATACTTTCTATCACAGAACAAATAAACCTCTTGGCCCTGAACGCAGCTATAGAGGCGGCTCGTGCTGGTGAAGTGGGAAGAGGATTTGCTGTGGTGGCAGATGAAGTGAAAAAGCTTGCCGAAAGAACTTCAAGAAGCGCTCAAGAGATAGCATCAACACTGACAGATATGTTAAAAGCCACAAACGACGCTTCAAACAAAGTAAGCAATATAAACAATGTTATAAAGAGTATGGAAGCTTTTTACGAGGAGATAAACTCATACTTCATAGAGATAAAGCAAAGCGCCAAAGAGGTAACAGAGCTTCTTGATAGACAAACGGCAGCAGTGGAAGAACAATCTCAAGCTATACATCAAATATCTGAAAATGTAGTTAACTTTAGAAAAGGGTTTGAAGATTTTATGAAAATAATTGACAATATAACAGGTTATACAAACGAGTTGTTTAAAGATTCTATAGAGGTATGGAATACCACATATGAGATTGAGGACAAAGATCTTTTTGTAGAAACCTTAAAGAAAGTGGTAGACCACGCAAATTATATGCACAACCTATTTTTGGTGCTTAACGGCAAATCAGACTGGAAGCCAGCAGACCATACCCAATGCGCCTTGGGTAAGTGGTATTATGCCCAAAGCAAGGAAGAAATAAAATCAAAATATGGTGAAAAAGCCTATGAGGCTTTTGTTAAGATAGAGCAAGCTCATAAAGAGTTTCACGATGTAGGTAAAATGGCTTATGATTACTATATAAATAAAGATATCCAAAATGCCTTAGACCAAAGCTACAAACTTGCATCGCTATCACAAAACACAATACAAGCTATTATAGAGTTTGCTAAAAGCCTAAAAGAAAGTAAAAATATTTGAGCTTGATTTTTTCGTGGAAATAGTTTATCTTATATAAACTATCTTAAGTTTTGGAGTGTGTCTATGAAGGATTCTTGCTCAATGCTTGTTTCTTGCTTGGAAGTATTTTTTGATGAAATAAAATCTAGCCCTTTTGATAAGTCCTTGATAGACCTTAAAATGAACTTTTCAAAAAATATAAATATCATTATCATGATCTCAAAATCAAACGGCAACTTAGAATATATATTGTGCCAAAACATAGACAGCTTCAAAAACTATCTTTTGGTAAATTTGCCAAACTTACAAAACGATTGTCAACGTTTTAAGCTTTTAAAAGCCTTAGAAGAAACAGTGGATAAATACATGAGTTCCAAAGAGATAAAAGAGAAAAACTCTATATCCGTGCTGGCAGAGACTATCTTTACGCTACTTCAACAAACAAAACCCTGTAAAAAATGAACAAATTTGACCAATTAGACGCTATACTAGAACGAGAATACGACGTAGAGGTTAAACATTCCCAAGAGGGTTGGGGCTGTGGATACGACCCAAAATACGTATCCATGGTGGATATGTGGGCTAAAGGGGAGATAGAAGATATACCACAGATAATAAGAATACCAGCAGGTGTAGTCTACAACGCTTCAGAGTTTTTAAGAGCATCTCAAGAACAAGCCATATCGGATATAGGGCATGAGATAAGATATATACTTAGTACAAACCTTTTTAACTTTAGAAACGGCCAAAGAGAAGTGTTTAGAGCAGGGTATGACCCAACTTCGTTTGTATGCCTTTACGCAGTTTTTGAAAACATAAGGCTTGACAAAGAAAAGAGCTTTGGAGCTTTTGAGAAAAAAAGACTAAACGAAAGATTAAACCGCATAAAGCCAAAGTATCCACACCATTTATATCTTACCTATATCTATAAAAGCTTTTATCAAGAGCAGTTTGATATTACAAACGATATAAAAAAGCATGCAAACGATACAAGACATAGCTTTGACGAAGCTTTAAAAGACCTACCAGAAGCCTACAACATCTTAATGGAATCGGTTTGGCCAAGATATAGACAGCTCGTAGAGTTTTCCCAAGATATCAGATTTATAGAGCTAATACTAAAAGAGTTAGACAAGCATTCTGGTAGAATCACCACAGATATAGTTGGCAAACTCACACCTCAGGATGTGGCATTTTTTGAAAGTATTAAAAAATCTAACTTATTAGACAAAAGCATCATAGACAAAACAAAGGCTATATTAAAACAAATACCAGATTGGATGATAGCTTATGCCAAGCAAATAGTAAAAATGGAGATGATAGAGCAAGATGCTCTATTCTTTAGGGAGTTTTTACCAAAAGTATTAGAAGCTGAGATAGAGCATAGAGGGTTTTTAAGCTTTATCATAAAGCCTTGGGAAGAGAGCATAGCTTCTGGAAGCTCTACAAAATCAGGGGGCTCAGATTCTAAGAACAACGATGGCAGTGGATCCTCTTCCCTTGGAAAAGACCAAACCAAAGCCTACAACGAAATAAAAAACTCTGTCATAGTGGTATCTGAGATTTTAAAAAGAAACATATCAACGCTGTTTCCAAAAGAAGACAGCTTGTTTGAAGGAAAATACAACACAGGAAAGCACATAAACAAAGTAGCCCTTGCCACAGAAATAGCCTCAAGAAGCGGTAGAATCTTCCAAAGAAGAATCTCTGGAGATGAGATACCGGTATTTTTCTCATTCTTACTTGATATATCTTCAAGCATGAGAAAGGAAGATAAGCTTATAAACGCTATTAAAAGCCTAATACTCATAAGCGAGGTTTTAAGCGATTTAAAACTTGATTTTTCTATAAGTCTTTTCAACGAAGAGTATTTTATATTAAAAGATTTTAAAACTCCTTACAAGCATGTAATAGGAAATATACTAAACATATCTCCTCAAAAAAGCACAAACTTAGGGCTTGCTTTAGAAGAAGAAAGAAGACACGTAGATGATTTTCAAAGGAAAACCCACAAAAGAGGTGTTTTTGTGCTTTTTTCTGATGGAGAACCCACCAAAGGCATGAAAAAAGAAGAGCTTAGTTCTTACGTAAACTTGTTAAAATTAGAAATACCCATTGTCGCTATAAGCGTAGGAAAAGCTGGTGAATCTATAAAAGATATATTTGGAAAAAACACCCTCATAGTAAACTCTATAAACAACTTGCCGATGGCTTTTGGAAGGATTATACAGCAACAACTAAGCAAATTTATGAGAAGATAATCATCTTGCAAGGGCATATTTGTAATGCCAATAAAAGTTTAATACTTTTTTTACGTAGTGTCTATTTATGGTGTTTGGTATATGCTCTACAAACAAAAGCCAATCGTTAAAATCCTTGTACTTTGAGACGTTTCCAGGTCCAGCGTTGTAAGATGCTATAGTTTTTACAAGGTTCTTATTCCAAAGACTATAAACGTAATAAAGGTAATAACTACCGTAGAGTATGGAGTATTTTGGGTTTTTCATATCATCTACAAAAGGAAGGTTAAACTTTTTTGCCACAAACATGCCAGTGGTATCTTTTACCTGCATAAGTCCAACGGTAGTAGGTTTTTTATCTGGAAAAGCCCAATAAGTCCTTGCTATAGGGTTGTAAAAGCTCTCCATCCTTATGATAGATAAAACGAGGTTTGGGCTAACGATATCTTTTGGAATGTATTTTAAAAACACTATAGGATAGGCATCCCAATAACGCTTTTTTATCATAAAAAAATTTGGGTTTATGTGAAATATTTCGCACATTTCTTTTTTTGTAAAAGATTTATCCTTATAATAGCTGTAAAGATAGCTGTTAAACCCATAATCCATAATCTCTTTAAACTCTTTTACTCTTCTATCAGGCTTATAAGAAGGGCATCTTAAAAATTTTGCATATATAGGCTTATGAAGCTTTAATTTAGCCAAAGTCCCATAAAAACTATCGTAGTTTGAAGCTTTTTCTAAATATTTTTTGTTTTTGGTGCTTTTATAAAGCCAGTAGTAAGAAGCACCTGTTTTATCGTAATAAGAGGCTTTTTCAAAAGATATGGAAGCATCTTTGTAGTTTCCAAGCTCAAAGTAAGATATCCCTTCATAGAAGTATTTATAAAAACTATCTGGGACATGTTTTGCATAATCTATGAGGGCTTTTGGCTCATCTTTAAAAAATAGATATCTATATATGTAGCTTGCATAAAAGTCTTTAAGCTTTTGATATACAGGATAGGGTTTTAAATTTGAAAGCTCTTCATTTGCTTTGTCAAAGTTGTTTGTAAAAAGATAGTGATAAAACCTTGCCTCAATAGCATAATTTGAAGAGCTGTTTTGAGATATGACATATGCAAAGTAATAACATCCGTTTTTTAACGCATTTTTTATAGCAAGTTCATTTCCCATAAGTTCATTCTTCTTGTCTTGGAAAAAGCAGGGCTTTTGGGACATAATACTTTTATCTACTCTTGCTAAAAGCCTATAATACTCGTAAACAAATCCCCTTGTAAGGCGATGAGTATCTACTTTATCAAGTATATTTTTGAGGTTATCAGAATCTTTTGAAAGATAAGCATAAACCACCAAGGCATCGCTTTTTGTAATAGGGTCGTTGTAAGATATAACTTCTTTTGCAAGGGTTTTTGCTTTTAATGGATTTTTTTCTACAAGTTTTAGGGCTTTTGTTAAAAGTTTTAACTCTTTAACAAAATCTTTAGAAAAGCCTACCTTTAGATATAAAAAACTAAAAACTATTAGAAGGAAAAGCTTTTTCATCAAGAATGCTTTATTTCATATATCCTTACAAAAGCGTAAACAAGATCGTCTATGCTTTTTACCTCCACCTCATCCTTGGCTCTTTTATACTTTGGCAGTTGCTTAAAGCCTATATAAAGAAGGACAAGCCCTATTATACTCACTATCAAACTAGCTACAGCCCAAAGAGTATGATTTATAGGTCTACTCAAAGTCCCTATAGTAAAAGTCCAAAAAGAAACAGCCACCGATATCACAATACCACCCATAGCAAGCCAGAAAAATTTATTTATAGGCACGTGCTTTGGTTTAGCCATCAACATAAGGTCTTTATTCCTAAACAAGATATCTTCTAGTTCTTCTGTGTTTATCTTATCAGCATCAGCTATACCTATGTCCTTTGCTATATAAACTATAGCCTCCCTATAATCCGAAGTCTTTGGTCTTACCAAAAGCGCCAATACAAGGTTTCTAAAGTTCTCTAAAGAGACGTTCTCCCCTTTTTTTCTACCTAACCACGATTTTAATATAGCTTTATCTCTTTCCAAGATATCCATACAAATATTTTAACTCATATTTTTGAAAAAAATATAAAATAGCAAACGTTATGAAAAATTTAGCTTATAATATCATAAACAAATGTTGTTGTTTTTTGCATACCGTTATATATGTTTAAATATATCACTTTGTATAGGAGGTGAGCTTATGGAAGCTACAAGTGGAGTATCTTATAAAGGCGCAACGAGCACTGCAAGCCAAAGCATAGATATATTGAGGCTCTTAGCATTCGTGGTCTTACCAGTAATACTAGTATATGCATGGATGTATATATCAGCACCTTTAAGAAGTGTAGTTTTAGCCAGCGGGAAGCTTGATCCAAATTCACCGTTGTGGGTGGGACGTAAGTTCAACTCTTTCTTACCCCATGCTTCAAACATACTTTGGCTTCATGATGTTGTAAGATATTTGGTGCTTCACCCAGACCTTTTGGCAAGTTTTCTATGGGTATTTACCATAATAGAGTTCCTAACAGGACCTTGGCATAGCCCTTGGGCTTTTATCAAGACTTAGTGCTATCGGCGGTACGCTTTTGCCCCTTGGAATGCTTTTAGGAGCTGGTTGGCAAGGTGCCACATGTCTTGATGAATGGCAAATAGGCTCTACGGGTGTTGCAATGGGTCTCACGCTGTTTTTTGCTGGGAGCGTTGTCCTAAGCGTAGATTGTTTGTTGATGCAAAAATATCCAAGCTTAAAAGATAGCAAATGGTTTAGATGGCTTGGTAGTGGTCCACTTTTTGATAGTCCTGCTTTTAACAAAATGGCTATAACTGGTGTTATTTTTGCTCTATTTGTAACAATGGGAACAAACCAATACTTCCAAGGCGGAGTATGGGGTAAGCTTCACAACTTCGGTAAAGTCCTTGATGTAAAAGTATACAATGCACATATACAAAACGGAAACCTCGTTTTTGAAGCTTATAGGATAAGTGGAAGTTCTGCGGCTATGGCTTGGATACCAAAGATTGACTTAATGAAAGACGGAAAGTAGTTTACGCTTGGGATCAAAAGGCTATAACCTCTTTACCACCCTCAAGCGTAAAAAACATATACATAAACAAAGCTAAGATAAATCAATACGCTCTTGGCATGAGACTTGGTGCTAAGGCAATAATCACTTTACCACTCCCTCAAAACCTAAATTTAACACACGGTCAATATACTCTTGTATTACATGAAATAGGTGGTCGAAAATTCAGCACAACCTTTACCTATTAAGCTATTCAAATGAATACAAATAAACATGCCCCTTTGCGGGGCATATAAAATTTTTTACACTTTTACAGAAGTTTTATAATATAATAAACACATTTTATGAAATCTATTGCTTTAAACAGTTTGTTGATATTTTCCACATTATTAAACATTTTTCTTGTAGCTTTTATCATAAAAATATTAAGAAAATCCGAAGACAAAACCTTAGAAAAACTTTTCAGCATTGGATTTCCAATATTCATAGTTTCAAAAGAAGGACGCATCGTAAAAGCAAACGATTTTGCCGCTTCCTTTTATGGAATATCAAAAGAAGAGTTAAACTCTATAACTATTCCACAGTTTATGGCTCATTGGTGCTTACCTTATAAATTTTTTATGTAGTGGCCCGCAGGATAAACCTGCAGGCATATATGCGAAGGAGGGGAGGAAGGGGAGGTGGTTATGAGATTATACCACGCTCTTATTCATCATTTGAGTCGTTTGAGTTGTCTTCGGAGTCTTCTTTTTGCTGCTCATTATCCTCAGCTACAAGTTTACCACGATCACCTAGATAAGACTTGGTAGTTTTGGCTGACATTAAAGCCGCTGAACCTTGGTATGATTGTTGTGAGGTTTGAGCACTGGCCCCTACAAACATTACAGCCCCAAAAAGAGCTAACAACATTGTTAATACAGCTACGTGTCTCATGGCAACTACCTCCTTTCAAGGATTATAAAAATAATATAAAAAAGTGCAATGAAAATGTAATGAAAAAATAAAAATTCTATAAAAATATTAAATTATATTTACTTTACACATTTTATAATTCCCATCACTACTTATGTTCAAAGTTTAACTCTTCTTAGCAAAAAATATTATTTTCATATCTTGTTTAAAAGCTTGTAGGAAAAAAAATGGTTTATAATAAGAAGTATGAACATAGACGAGCTTGTAATAAACAGCATTAGATTTTTAAGCGTGGATGCAGTAGAAAAAGCAAACTCAGGACATCCAGGCATGCCACTTGGTACAGCACATATAGGATATATACTGTTTGATAAAATCTTAAGATACAATCCAGAAAATCCAAAATGGGTAAATAGGGATAGATTTGTGTTATCAAACGGACATGGGTCCATGCTCTTGTATTCCCTTTTGTATCTTTACGGATTTGACCTCACCCTTGAAGATATAAAAAACTTTAGACAGCTTGGGAGTAGAACCCCTGGTCATCCAGAAAGCTTTCTTACAAAAGGGGTAGAAGCAACCACAGGACCACTGGGCCAGGGTATAGCAAACGCCGTAGGCATGGCCATAGAACAAAAACATCTTAGCGCCATTTGCAACAAGCTCGACGAACCCATATTAGATTACAAAGTCTTCTGCATGGTAGGAGATGGGGATTTAATGGAAGGAGTGTCCTACGAAGCAGCAGCTTTAGCAGGTCATCTTTGCCTTAACAACCTATTTATTATCTGGGACAACAACCATATAACCATAGATGGAGATACAAGTTTAGCTTGGAGTGAGGATGTATTGAAGCGTTTTGAAAACACTGGTTTTACAGTAAGACACATAGAAGATGGATACAATCTTAAGCTTTTAGAAAATACTATAAGAGAACTTCTAATAAATCAAACAAAACCAGTGTTTTTATCCGTGAGAACTCATATAGGTTATAAAAGCATAAAACAAGATAGCGCTGAAGCCCACGGGGCTCCACTTGGAAAAGAGGCCGTGGCAAAGTTAAGAGAAGATTTAAACTGGCCCTACGAGCCTTTCCACGTACCCCAAGAAGTGTTGGATTACACAAGAAGAAAGGTAGAAGAAGGTAAAGCCCTAGAGCAAAAATGGCAAGAAAAGTTGTCAAAATACAAAGAAACCCATAAAGATATTGTAGATATATTGTCAAGAAATATAGATTTAGAAAACGTGATATCCCATATACCAAGATTTACAGAAGATATGGCTACAAGACAAGCTTCCGGCAAAGTGTTAAATGCAATAGCACCACATATGCCTACACTTTTTGGAGGTTCTGCTGACTTACACGAATCAAACAATACATACATTCACAACGAAGGAGATTTTGAAGCCACAAACTACTACGGAAGAAATATACACTTTGGTATAAGAGAGCATGCGATGGGTGCTATAGCCAACGGTATGGCTTACGGAGGTATTACAACTCCATATGTGGGGACGTTTTTGGTGTTTTCAGATTATATGAGACCAAGCATCAGAGTAGCTGCCCTTTCAAAATTGCACGTAATATATATATTTACGCACGATTCTATTGGATTGGGAGAAGATGGACCCACTCACCAACCCGTAGAACACATACCTTCTTTGAGGCTTATACCAAATTTATGGGTAATGAGACCTTGCGATGCCAACGAGACTGCTTACTGTTGGGAGTTAGCCCTAAGAAGAAAAGACGGTCCAGTGGCACTTATATTATCTCGTCAAAAGCTAAAAACTTTGGATAGGACAAAATATGCCAAAGAAAGTATGGCAAAGTATGGAGCATATGTGCTTTCTGGTTCAATAAACCCAAGCTTTACCATCATAGCCACCGGCTCAGAAGTTCACATTGCTTTAGCTCTTCAAAACAAGCTTGCTGAAAACGGCATAGAAGCTTCGGTGGTAAGTGCTCCTTGTTTAGAGCTTTTTGAAATGCAAGATGAAGCTTACAAAAACGAGGTGATACCAAAAACCACAAAACACATAGTAATAGAAGCTGCCAAAGGAGATATCTGGTACAAGTATGTCAACAAAGACGCCCTTATAATATCCATGGAAACTTTTGGCAAATCTGGAAAAGGTCCAGATGTTATGAAGCATTTTGGCTTTGACGAAGAATATATTTATCAAAAGATTAAAGAAAGATGGATGTAAAAAATAGGTTGTTGCACGCCACCACCGTTATAGCGATAAGAAAAAACGGTCAAACCGCTATAGGAAGCGATGGACAGGTAACGCTTGGCTCACAAATCTTAAAGCACGGGGCAAAAAAGATTAGAAGACTTCACAAAGGGACGGTGCTAGTAGGTTTTGCAGGTGGAGCCGCAGATGGATTGGCGCTTATGGAAAGGCTTGAGTCAAAACTAGATGAACACAGAGGAAACTTAGCAAGAGCGTCCGTAGAGCTTGCTAAAGAATGGCGCACAGATAGATACTTAAGAAGGCTAGAAGCGGTATTGATAGCTTGTGATAAGGAAAGCATGTTTTTGCTATCTGGCAACGGAGATGTCATAGAACCAGATGAGCCCATCTTAGCTACCGGGTCTGGTGGTGATTTTGCAAGAAGTGCCGCCAAAGCCCTATACTATCACACTGAGAAAAGCGCCGAAGAAATAGTAAAAATATCTCTTGATATAGCATCAGATATATGTGTTTACACCAACAAGCATTTTAGCATAGAAGTATTGTGAAATGCATTAGCGTAGTGATACCCTCTTACAACGCTTCTAAATTTTTGCTAAAAGCCATAGACTCTGTAAAAAATCAAACATACCCTCCAAAGGAGCTTATAGTAATAGACGATGGGTCCTCTGACAACACAAAAGAGATTTTAAAAGATATAAAACTGCCTTTTGATTTTAGGCTTTTAACAAATGAAAAGAATAAAGGAAGAAGCTATTCAAGAAACTTAGGAGTAAAAGAAAGCGCTTGCGAATTCGTGGCTTTTTTGGATGCCGACGATGTATATTTTCCAAATCACCTTGAAGAGCTATCCAAAAAAGATAAAGATTTGGTTTATTCTATACCAAGGACTTTTATAGACGAAGATGGGCATATCAAGAAAGTTTCAAAAAAACCTTATAAAGATTTAAAATCTATGATACTTGGGGGAATGGTGGGTTATCCCTCTGGCATTATGGTTAAAAAAGCTACATTTTTAGGCTTTAACGAACATCTTCACCAAAGAGAAGACTGGGAGCTTTTTTTAAGATACTACAAAGAAGGGCTTAGCATAGAGCTTATAGACAAAAACACGGTGGGTATAAGAGAGCATGGCAAAAGGACAAGCCGGTCAAAAGAGTATTTTTATTATACAATGAAGGTTTACGAAATGCATAAAGATATAGCCGATGCCAATATGTATTTAAGCATATCAGAAACCGCTTTTAGGTTTAAAGAAAAATCTATAGGTTTTGAGTTTTTAATAAAAGCAACAACACAAAATCCAAAAGCTTTAGATATGAGAAGACTTTGGAATATACTAAAAAG
>JAGDWZ010000060.1:18758-21319 GCA_023269915.1 Hydrogenobaculum sp.
CAACACAAAATCCAAAAGCTTTAGATATGAGAAGACTTTGGAATATACTAAAAAGAATACCAAAAATATAATGTAATATTTTAAAGCTTTTAAAACATGAAAAATCTTTTATATTAAAGTAAAAGTTTAGGAGGTTAAACTATGGAAGTTATTAAACGTTCTGGCGTAAGGGAAAAGCTTGACCTTGATAAAATAAGAACAGTGTTAGAAAATGCGTTATCCCTTCTTAAAGAGTGGGCATCTCTTGATAGTTCTACCACAATTAATCTAGATGAGATAAGCATAGATGAGATAATGGAAGATATAGAGATAAACCTATTTGATGGCATAGAAACTTCTGTGATATTCCAAACAATACTCCATTCTCTTTTATCAAGAGCCATAGATGACCCGATATACGATGCCATGGCAAGAAACGTACTTTTACAAAGAATATACAAACAAGCCTTTGGCGGTATGTATTCGCCAAAAAAAGCTTACAAAGAACTTTTTATAGACTATATAGACAACGCAGTAGAACTTGGTCTTTTGGACGAAAGACTTGCCTCTTACTACGATTTGGAAGTGCTTGCTCATGAGCTTGTACCAAAAAGAGACCAGCTTTTAAAGTTTAACGGCCTTTACAACCTAATGGATAGATACCTTATAAAAGATTTAGACACTGGAAACATCTTAGAGGCGCCTCAGTGGTTTTGGATGAGGGTAGCAATGGGTGTGGCTTTGGTAGAAAAAACTCCTGAAGATAGAAATCACTGGGCTATAGAGTTTTACCACATGATGTCAAATATGGAGTTTATTCCATCTACTCCAACGCTTTTTAACTCTGGCACAAGGTTTCCACAGCTTTCTTCTTGCTTTGTAGTAGATTTTGAAGACGATCTTTCTAAAATCTTTGAAACTGTAAAACAAGTGGGCATGCTAAACAAACACGCAGGTGGTGTAGGGCTACCAGCTACAAAGCTAAGAGCAAAAGACTCCATCATAAGAAGCATCCAAGGAAAATCCTCAGGTATAATACCGTTTTTGAAGATAATAGACGAGACCATCACAGCCGTATCCCAAGGTGGAAGAAGAAGAGGTTCTGCTTTGGCGTCTTTAGAGCCCTGGCATCTTGATGTGTTTGATTTTATAAGGACTAAAAGAAAATGGGGTGATGAATCCCAAAGGTTTAAAAACTTAAAGATAGCTCTTTTCTTAAACGATGAGTTCATGAGAAGGCTAGAAGAAAATGGAGACTGGTATCTTTTTGATCCAGCAGATTGCCCGAAGCTTGTAAGCTCTTACGGTAAAAAGTTTTCTAGAGAATATTCAAAATGTATAAGAAAAGCACTATCTGGCAAGATAAGGCATAAAAAGATAAAGGCTATGGAACTCTTCAAAGAAGCCATAGAAAACACCACTCAAACTGGCGAACCTTGGTACACCTTCAAAGACCCTATAAACATAAGACACCCAAACAAGCACACCGGCACAATCCTCACCACAAACCTATGTACAGAGCAACTTCTGGTGTCCACCTACGATTCCATAGAGTCTTGTAATTTGGGCTCTTTGGTATTGCCTAAATTCTTAAATGATAATAACTTCGATTGGGAAAAGTTTAAAGCCGTCATAAGAAAAGCCATAAGATTTTTAGACAACGTTATAGATGCCAACTATTATGCTTTAGAAGCTGTGGAAAAAGGTACCAAACAAAGCAGAAAAATAGGCCTTGGATTCATGGGATATCAGGATATGATAGAAAAGCTAAAACTACCAGTAGATTCAAAAGAAGCTCTAAAGCTTTTAGACAAAATAGGCGAGACGATGTCTTATGTAGCCATAGACACTTCTGTAGAACTTGCAAAAGAAAGAGGTATTTATCCAAACTTTGAAGGCTCGGACTGGTCAAAGGGTATTTTACCTATAGATACACTGGAACACCTTTTTAGAGAAAGGTTTTTAAATAGTGAAAGTTATGCTGATGAGGATATAGATTATAAAAAAATCGTTGATAAGTATGTAGGGCTTGATGATTATGAAACAAAATATCAAGACTTCCCTATGTTTGATTGGGAAGAGCTAAGAGAAAAGGTAAAACAAGGTATAAGAAACGCTTGCCAAACAACGTTAGCACCTACTGCTACAATATCTATAATAGCTGGTACTTCTCAAAGCTTTGAACCTTATTACGCTTTGGTATACTCAAGGACCAACATAGCTGGAAGATTTTTAGAGGTAAACGAAAACTTTATAAACGATTTAAAACAACTAGGTCTTTGGGATAAACTAAGAGAAGATGTACTGCTTCAACAGGGCTCTATACAGGACATAAAAGAGATACCCCAAGAGATAAAAGATATATACAAAACCGCCTATGAAATAGACACAGAAGTATATATCAAACAAGCGGCGGTACTCCAAAAGTGGATTGATTCTTCTATATCAAGAAACCTTTACTTCAACACCAGAGACCCACAAAAGATAATGGAAATCTACATAAAAGCTTGGAAATACGGCCTTAAAGCCACATACTACGCCTTTATGCCAGCAAAGATAAAAACAGAAGGAAAGTATGTGCA
>JAGDWZ010000004.1 GCA_023269915.1 Hydrogenobaculum sp.
GTATAACAAACTCTAGCACCAAGAGCACACAACCATGATATATCAGCAAAATCATCTGGCGATGCTATATCTTTAATCCTCATTAAATCTATTATAAGCTAACTAATATTTAAACTAGTGAAAAAATTTTATATTTTTGATATAATATTAAAATATGAAATTAGCTGGTAAAACTGCTTTGATAACAGGCTCTAACAGAGGCATTGGAAAAGCTATTGCTCAAAAGCTTGCAGAAAATGGAGCAGATGTTATAATAACAGCCCCTGTTAAAACCGATGCAGAAGAAACAGCAGAGGAAATAAAAAGCAAATACAACGTTAAAACTTACGCTTTTGAGTTAAATTTATTAGATATACAATCTATAGAAAATACTGTAAAGACAATAGAAGAAACTACTACGGTGGATATTTTAGTAAACAATGCAGGTATTACAAAAGATAGTCTTTTTATAAGAATGAAAAAAGAAGATTGGGAAGATGTCATAAAAGTAAATTTCACATCAATATTTTACATAACTCAGCCTATTGTAAAGCAAATGATCAAAAAGCGTTGGGGTCGCGTGATAAATATATCGTCAGTCGTTGGTATAATGGGTAATGCAGGACAAACAAACTACTCTGCCACAAAAGCAGCTCTTATAGGATTTACAAAATCCTTAGCAAAAGAGGTAGGCTCTAGAGGTATTACGGTAAATGCAGTAGCTCCTGGCTTTATAGACACTCCTATGACTCAAAGTTTACCGGATGATGTAAAAGAAGCTTATAAAAAGCAGATTCCTTTGGGAAGGTTTGGCTTACCAGAAGATGTTGCAAATGCTGTGTTGTTCTTGGCTTCTGAAGAAGCATCTTATATAACAGGTGAAGTAATAAACGTAAATGGCGGTATGTTGTAAAATTTAAATATCTTTATCTAAAGGAGGCATTTATGGACAGAGAACAAAGAATCAAAGAGATAATAGCAGATCAGCTTGGAGTAGAAGTTGATAAGCTTACTCCAGATGCAAAGTTTGTAGAAGATTTGGGCGCCGATTCCCTTGACGTTGTAGAGCTTATTATGAGCTTTGAAGAAGAGTTTAATATAGAAATACCCGATGAGGATGCTGAGAAGATAAAAACTGTAGGCGATGTTATAAACTATTTAAACGAAAAGTTAAAATGAGAAGAGTAGTTATTACAGGCATAGGCGTTGTATCACCTATAGGCAACAACGTAAAGGATTTTTGGGAAAATCTAGTATCTGGGAAAAGCGGCATAGGTACTATATCTTCTTTTGACCCAGACAAATATGGTCTAACAGTTAAAATCGCAGCTGAAGTCAAAAACTTCAACGCAGAAGATTATTTTGATAAAAAAGATGCTCAAAAGCTATCAGACTTTATAAAGTTTGCCTATGCGGCAGCTATGGAAGCCATAAAAGATGCAAACCTAGAAAATTCAAATATAGATAAAGATAGAGTTGGGGTAATAGTTGGAACTGGCATAGGTGGGCTAAAAGATATAGAAGAGCAAAATGAAACTATAAATGAAAAGGGTGCAAGAAGGGTTTCCCCCTTCTTTATACCTTATGGTATCGCCAACATGGCCTCTGGCTTTATAGCTATAAAATACGGGTTTAGAGGGCCAAACTACTGCGTTGTATCCGCCTGCGCCACAGGAAACCACTCCATAGGTGATGCATTTAGAATCATACAAAGAGGCGATGCAGACATCATGGTAGCTGGCGGCACAGAAAGCGCTATTACTCCTTTAGGTATAGCTGGTTTTGCATCTATGAAAGCGCTATCCACGAGAAACGATGAACCTCAAAAAGCATCAAGACCTTTTGATAGTCAAAGAGATGGTTTTGTGATGGGAGAAGGAGCTGGAATATTGATATTAGAAGAGTATGAGCACGCTGTAAAAAGAGGAGCAAAAATATATGCTGAATTAAAAGGATACGCTGCTACAGATGATGCTTTTCACGTAACTGCACCTTGTACAGATGGCGAAGGAGCTGCCATGTGTATGAGACTAGCTCTAAAAGACGCTTCTTTAAGTCCAGAAGACATAGATTACATAAACGCTCACGGGACATCTACACCTTTAAACGATAAAATAGAAACGTTAGCTATAAAAAAAGTATTTAAAGACCATGCTTACAAGTTGAAGATAAGCTCCAACAAATCTATGATAGGACATCTTCTTGGAGCAGCTTCTGCGGTAGAAGCTGTAGCATCTGTCAAAACTATAGAAACAGGCATAATACCACCTACTATAAATCTTGAAAGCCCAGATCCAGAATGCGATTTGGATTATGTCCCTAACAAAGCTATAACACAAAACGTAAAATATGTCTTGTCGAATTCTTTTGGTTTTGGAGGCACAAATTCTTGTATAATTCTTGGCAAGATTGATTAAATTCTTATTAAATGGAGAGCTTTGAGCTTTTAGAGGAAAAAATTGGCTATAAGTTTAAAAATCCAAGCATAGTTAAAAAAGCTTTTACACATATATCCTTTTCTAAAAGCTCAGAAAACTATGAAGTTTTGGAATTTTTGGGAGATGCTCTTGTTAATTTTATTACCGTAAATATACTCGTGGAAGCTTTCCCAAATAAAAAAGAAGGCGAACTCTCTCAGTTAAAATCTTTTTTGATAAGCGAAGAGTTTTTATCTAGTCTAGCTAAATCCTTCAATTTTGATAAATATATACTGATAAGCAAGGGAGAAGAGATTAAAGGCTCCAACAAAAATCCTTCTATCCTTTGCGATGTATTTGAAGCTTTTTGGGCAGCTATATACATAGACAGTGGATACGATTGTAAGTTGGTAAAAGAATTATTTGAAAAACATTTTAAAAGCAAAATACTTGAGCTGGTTAACTCAAATAGCTTGAAACAAGATTATAAAACAACCCTTCAAGAGATCACTCAAAAAAAGTGGAAAGAAAGACCTGTATACAACGTAATTAGCGTAGAGGGTCCAGAACACAAAAAAACTTTTACTGTAGAGTGTAAATTTAAAGATTTCAAAACCATAGGCAAAGGTAATAGCAAAAAATATGCAGAGCAAGAAGCGGCAAAAAATATGCTAACAATAATTCAAAACCATGATAAAAACACAGCTTAAAGATATTTTAAAACAAATACCTGTAGAAACCTGGAATAAGATAATAACCAAAGAACCTGAGTACGAACACTTCAAAGATTTAAGAAGATTATATCATTTTGGAGCTTTTGAAACAATAATGCTTGTAAGTGGTTTAAACGCTTATCAACTTAAAGGCAAAGCTCAAGAAAAATATTTTCCAATACTAAAAAATGTTTTAGAAGCAAACAAGTATAAAAAAGATTTTGAAGCTCTTAGGAAAACTTTTTTGAGTTTTTACCAAAAAGAAAGATCTTATAGAGGAAAACTTCAAAGAGTAAACAAATTTTTTGATTCAGATTTTGCAAAAGCACTTTGGAAACAAGATAACGCCACTTATTTTAAAGAACACTTTAAAAGTATATGGGAAGAGTTAGCTCTTGTGATTGGAGCCAAAAAAGAGCAAAAGACAATAGCTTTTGCTATGAAGTGCCTGGGTATAGGCCTTATAATGGAAGGGTGTACAGATTTTGATTTTTCCAGAATACCAATACCTGTAGATTCAAGGGTAAAATACTTTGTAAAAAGACTTGGTTTAGAGTTAGAAGATGATGAGATAAAGGATTTTTTTGAAGATATTCTTAAAAGCTTAAAATATATAAACATGATTCACTTGGACTCTTTAATATGGCAAATAGGAAAATTGTCAAAAGATGAAATTTACCAATATTTTAAAGAACTTCACCAAGAAGACATAGCTCACAAATTAAATAATATTCTCAATGCTTAAACACATACACATTTCATAATAAAAGGTTATAATATATATGGAGGTGAAATATGGAAGAAAAAGTAGATGTTAAAAAAACTATTGAAAGCTTGGAAGAGGAAATAGCAAAGATAAAAAAGGAATTAGGCCTTGACAAAGAAGGCAAAAGCATAGTGGAAATACCCATTGAGAAAGGTAAAGAGATCACCACAAAGCTTATGAATATAGCCCAAAGCGTGATAAAAGTAGCCTCAGCGGCAGCCAACGGTGCTATAGAAGGAGCTAAAAAAGCTTTAGAAGAAGGGGAGAAAGGAGAAAAACCAGAGGAAAAGAAAGAGTAAATGCCTCTTAGTTGTGGTATAGTTGGTTTACCAAACGTAGGAAAGTCTACGTTATTTAATGCACTTATAAAAGCAGCAAAAGCCCAAGCTGCCAATTATCCTTTTTGTACAATAGAACCAAACGTAGGCACCGTAGAGGTTCCAGATGATAGATTGTATGAAATAGCTAAGTTGGAAAATTCTGCTAAAGTAGTGCCTACCTTTATAGAGTTTGTAGATATAGCAGGCTTAGTAAGAGGGGCTAGTAAGGGCGAAGGTCTTGGTAATCAATTTTTATCACATATAAGAAACGTAGACGCCATAGTGCAAGTGGTGAGATGTTTTGAAGATGAAAACATCACGCATGTAGAAGGCTCGGTAAATCCAGTAAGAGATATAGAGATAATAGATTTGGAGCTTATCGCAAAAGACTTGGAATCCGTGCAAAAAGCTATTCAAAAAGTAGAGAAAGTAGCAAAAGGCGGAAACGCTGAAGCAAAGCAAGAGTTAGAGTACTTAAAGAAATTTGAAGATATATTAAACTCAATGATACCCTTAAGAAGGGCTGATCTTACAGAAGAAGAGAAGGAGTACGCCAAGAATAGGCTATTTCTTCTTAGTATTAAACCTACTATGTTTGTAGCAAACTTATCTGAAGAAGAAATACAAGAACCCATTTCTAACAAACATTACAAAAGTCTGTTGGAATATGCGGAAAAGGAAAATGCTCCGGTAATACCAGTTTGCGCAAAGTTAGAATCGGAAATGATAGATATGTCAAAAGAAGAGGTCCAAGAGATGTTAAATCTATATGGACTTAAAGAAACAGGACTTTCTTCTGTGATAAAAAGCGGATATAAACTCTTGGGACTTATTACATTTTTTACCGCTGGTCCAAAAGAATCAAGGGCTTGGACTATATCCCAAAACACCAAAGCCCAAAAGGCCGCTGGCAAGATACATTCTGACATAGAGAGAGGTTTTATAGCGGCAGAAGTGATAAATTACGAAGATTACATAAAAATTAAATCTATGGCAAAAGCTAAAGAACAAGGTCTTATAAGGTTAGAAGGAAAGGACTATATAGTAAAAGACGGTGATATAATATATTTTAGATTCAACGTATAGAAGAGAGGTATAGCATGATTTTAGAGTTCGAAGGACAAAATTACGACATACAAGAAGGTATCACTGGTATAGAGCTTTTAAAAGCTATAAACAAAACCTCAAACGATATAATAGGTATATCTATAGACGGTATAATATACGACCTTCAAACACCAATTTACCACGGAGGAAAACTAAAGTTAATTACTAAACAAGACAAAGAAAGCCTCGATATATTAAGACATTCGTTAGCTCATATAATGGCGCAAGCTCTAAAAGAGATATATGGTGATGAAAAAGTGCATCTTGGTATAGGACCTACCACTGAAGATGGATTTTTTTACGACGTAGAAGTAGAAGGGCATCATATAAGTGAAGACGATTTAAAAACTATAGAAGATAAAATGAGAGAAATAATAAAAAGAAGCTTAGATATTAAAAGAAAAGAACTCTCAAGGGAAGAAGCTTTAAAGTTTTTTGAAAACAAAAAGGAGGTATATAAGTTAGACATTATCAATTCTTTGCCTAGCGATGCAAAAATAAGCGTATATGAACAAGGGGACTTTGTAGATTTATGTAGAGGACCTCATATTCCCAACACGGCTTTGGCAGGAGCTTTTAAGCTTAGTTCAGTAGCTGGAGCTTATTGGAGAGGAGATGCATCAAAGCCGATGCTCCAAAGAATATACGGCATAGCCTTTTGGACAGAAAAAGAGTTAGAAGAAAGACTAAAGCTTTACGAAGAAGCCAAAAAAAGAGACCACAGAAGACTTGGGAAAGAGCTTGAACTTTTCACAATAGATGAACAAGTAGGACCAGGACTTATTATATGGCTTCCAAAAGGAGCAACGCTAAGACAAATAATGGAAGATTATTTGAGAAAAAAGCACAAAGATTTAAACTATCAGTTTGTATACACACCTCACGTAGGAAAATCAACACTGTGGGAAACAAGTGGACATCTTAGCTATTACAAAGAAAATATGTTTCCAGAAATGAAAATTGAAGAAGAATCTTATTATGTGAAACCCATGAACTGTCCGTTTCATATGGCTATTTACAAATCTAAAATAAGAAGCTACAAAGAGCTCCCTATCAAGATAGCAGAACTTGGCACCGTTTATAGATACGAGATGTCTGGAGTTTTACATGGATTAATGAGGGTAAGGGGCTTTACTCAAGATGATGCTCATATTTTTTGCAAAGAAGAAGATGTAAAAGATGTTATAAAAGAAACTCTGGAGCTTGCTTTTGATGTACTGAAAGATTTTGGTTTTAACGATTATCAAATATTCATATCCACAAAACCAAAAGATGCCATAGGTACAGAAGAAAACTGGCAAATATCCGAAGGAGCGTTAAAAGAATCGCTTGAAACCCTTGGCAAAACATATGAAATAGACGAAGGTGGCGGTGCTTTTTACGGACCAAAGATAGATATAAAGATAAAAGACGCCATAGGTAGATTTTGGCAATGCTCTACAATACAGTTTGATTTTAACCTTCCGGAGCGCTTTGACCTTACATACATAGGTGAAGACAACAAAAAACATAGACCATATATAATCCATAGGGCTTTGCTTGGTTCTATTGAGAGGTTTACAGGCGTTTTAATAGAGCATTACGCTGGTAATTTCCCAATATGGTTATCTCCTATACAAGTAGCAATCATACCAATAGCCGATAGACATTTAGAGTATGCAAAAGAAGTGTTTGAGCTTTTAAAAGCTAAAAATATAAGAGCTTATATAGACGATAGAGCAGAGAGAATGAACGCCAAGATAAGAGACAACGAGCTAAAAAAAATACCCATAATTCTTGTGTTGGGAGATAAGGAAGCTAGCAACAAAACCGTATCCATAAGAAGCAAATACGAAAATTTACAAGGCGCTGTAAGTATTGATGATTTTATAGAAAAAATCTATGAAACCATTCAAAACAAGGCATGATACTCTTTGTTAGTGCCACAGATACAGGTGTTGGTAAAACTTACATAAGCGCATTGCTAGTAGAATATCTAAAAAGTATAAACTTAAATGTAAACTATATAAAGCCTATAGAAACTGGAGTAGAAGATAAACCAGAGGATGCTTATAAAATAAGCCAAATATTAGGTAAACCTTGGCAAGAAACAGTTATATATACTTTTAAAAAACCTATGTCTCCATACGCGTGCTTATTAGATGAAAATAAAGATATAGATATTGATAAAATCCTAAATACGATAAAAAACTTAGAGCAAAAATCAGATATTCTAATAGTGGAAGGGGCTGGTGGAATATCCGTACCTATAAAAGTAAAACCTCTTATAGACTATGCTTTTTTAATAAAAGCTTTAAACGCAAAGCCCCTTATAGTGGCAAGAGCCTCTCTTGGAACGCTTAACCATAGCTTTCTAACTTATTTTTACCTCAAAAGCAAAGCTATAAAACCTGTTGGGTTTGTCTTAAATGGATTTGACTACGAAGAACCTTCTCAATATTCAAATGCCGATATATTAAAAGATATGATAGAAGAGAATGTAAATATATGGAGGCTTGATAAAAATCCAGATGAAAATCATCGTCTTAGCTTGGCGGAAGATATCTGGAAAAGTATTGCTAATTTTTAATTTTATTTTAAATTTATATTTATCACCTTATTTTGGAGGTAAGTGAACTTGCAAACTGCTAAGAATATTCTCATTTGGTTTTTAATTATTGGTTTTATGATAGTGGCTTTCAATTTGTTTGAGGAAAAGGGCTCGTCCTCACCAAGTTCTACACCTATGTCTTTAACAACATTGGTAAACATGGTAAAGCAAAACAAAATAGGTGAGGCGGATGTTAAAGGCGATAAAATTATAGCGTACACTAAAGATGGCCAAAAGGTAGAAACTTATATACCAAAGGGCTATACAGGAATAATAGATGAAATGATAAAAGATGGTGTAAAAGTAAACGCATCACCTGATGGCTCCAGCGATATATCTTCTAACGGAAATTGGCTAGTTTCCATGTTAATATCTTGGTTCCCAGTGCTTTTATTTGCTGGTATTTGGATTTTAATGATGAGACAAATGGGAAACGGTGGACCCACGAGAGCTTTTTCTTTCGGAAAATCTAAAGCCAAGGTTTATATAGAAGAAAAACCTAACGTAAAACTAGACAACGTAGCTGGTATGGATGAGGTAAAAGAAGAAGTAGCAGAAGTTATAGAGTATCTAAAAGATCCTGCTAGGTTTAGAAAATTGGGCGGAAGACCACCAAAAGGTATATTGTTTTACGGAGAACCAGGGGTAGGTAAAACGCTATTGGCAAAAGCATTGGCTGGTGAAGCTCATGTACCTTTTATATCAGTATCAGGCTCAGATTTTGTGGAAATGTTTGTGGGAGTTGGTGCTGCAAGAATGAGAGATACTTTTGAAACAGCCCGCAAAAATGCACCCTGCATAGTATTTATAGATGAAATAGATGCTGTAGGAAGGACAAGAGGAGCTATAAACTTGGGCGGCAACGACGAAAGAGAACAAACCTTAAATCAGCTTTTAGTAGAAATGGATGGTTTTGACACATCTGAAGGTATACTTATAATAGCAGCCACCAATAGACCAGATATCCTTGACCCTGCTTTGTTAAGACCCGGCAGATTTGATAGACAAATATTCATACCAAAACCAGATGTGAAAGGAAGATACGAAATCTTAAAAGTACATGCCAAAAATAAGCCTTTAGCTAAAGATGTTGATTTAGAGCTTGTAGCAAGGGCTACGCCAGGATTTACCGGAGCAGATTTGGAGAACATACTAAATGAAGCAGCTCTTCTTGCGGCTAGAAAGAGGAAAGATCTTATAACCATGGAAGACTTAGAAGAAGCTATAGATAGAGTCATGATGGGCTTAGAAAGAAGAGGTATGGCAATATCTCCTAAAGAAAAAGAAAAGATAGCTGTTCATGAAGCAGGTCATGCTATTATAGGCTTAATGATGCCCAACGCAGATCCACTACACAAAGTGTCTATAATTCCAAGAGGTATGGCTTTAGGCGTAACTACGCAGCTTCCGATAGATGATAAACACATATACGACAAAGCCGATTTATTGTCTAGAATACATATACTCATGGGTGGAAGATGTGCAGAAGAAGTTTTCTATGGTAAAGACGGTATAACCACCGGTGCTGAAAACGACCTTCAAAGAGCCACAGATTTGGCATATAGGATAGTAGCTACATGGGGTATGAGCGACAACATTGGCCCTATATCTGTAAGACGCAATGTAAATCCATTTTTAGGCGGCTCCACTGTAATGGAAGGAAGCCCAGAGCTTCTTAAAGAGATAGATAAAGAAGTGCAAAAACTTTTAAGCTCTGCCTATGAAGAAACTAAGCGTATAATATCTGAAAACAAAGAAGCGTTGAGCAGCGTGGTAAAAAGACTTATAGAAAAAGAGACTATAGATTGTAAAGAATTTGTTGAGATCTTAAGTTTACACGGCGTGGAAGTGAAAAACTCTTGCAAGCAAGAAGAATCCTTAGAGAAAAAAGATGCCATAGAACCTGAAATTGATAAGGATGTAGTCAACATATGATGAACAAAGGCTTGACATTAAAGCACTTATGCGTTAAAATAGAATCCTAATTTTTAAGAGGTGTTATATGGGTCATACAATTACTGAAAAAATAATAGCCGATCATGCTGGGAAAAAAGAAGTTTTCCCGGGTGAACTTGTCACTGCCAAAATAGATTTGGCAATGGCAAACGATGTTACTGCCCCCTTATCCATAAAAACTCTAGAGAAATACGGCATAGAAAAGGTGTTTGATAAAGACAAAATAGCGTTGGTGCTATCTCATTTTGTACCAGCAAAAGATATAAAGTCTGCGGAGCAGGCAAAAATAGTCAGGGATTTTGCCAAAAAGCATAATATAAAATGGTTTTTCGGAGAAGGCGAAGGCATAGAGCATACCCTTCTACCAGAAAACGGTATAGTAGTTCCAGGAGATTTGGTAGTTGGAGCAGATTCTCACACTTGTACTTACGGTGGCATAGGTGCGTTTTCTACAGGAGTAGGAAGTACCGACTTAGCTTACGCTATGGCTACAGGAGAAATATGGCTAAAAGTGCCAGAGTCGATGAAATTTATATTTTATGGAAAGCTCAACAAATGGGTAAGTGGTAAGGATTTGATATTATACACTATAGGTCACATAGGTGTCGATGGAGCACTTTATAGAGCAATGGAGTTTGACGGAGAAGCTATAAGAGATTTAGATATATCTCAAAGACTCACTATAGCCAATATGGCCATAGAAGCGGGTGGAAAAAGCGGTATAATATCTCCAGATGAAAAAACTATAGCATATGTAGAAAAAAGAGCAAAAAAACCTTACAAAATATATCAAAGCGATAAAGATGCTAATTATATAGAAACCTACGAGTGGGACGCTTCTTCTATAGAGCCCATGGTAGCTTGGCCTTATCTACCTTCAAATGTTCATCCTGTATCGGAATCTACTCATATAACCATAGATCAAGCTTTTATAGGCTCTTGCACAAACGGTCGTATTGAGGATTTAAGAATAGCCGCGAATATATTAAAGGGTAAGAAGGTTCATCCTTATGTAAGATGCATTGTTATACCGGCTTCAAAAAACGTATATCTTCAAGCTTTACATGAAGGCCTTATAGACATATTTATTGAAGCAGGTTGTGTAGTTAGCACATCAACCTGTGGTCCTTGTTTAGGCGGACACATGGGAATACTTGCTAAAGGCGAAAGATGTATTTCTACTTCCAACAGGAATTTCCCTGGTCGTATGGGTCATCCTCAAAGCGAAGCTTATTTAGCCAGCCCAGCGGTAGTTGCCGCAAGCGCTGTTATGGGTAGGATAGCTCACCCTGAAGAAGTAGCATCAGAAGTTTTAGTATAAAGGAGGAAAAAATGGAGTTTCTAAAAAGCCTAAAATTGAATCAAGCTTTGAGATTGTTGTCTGGTAGCGTACTTTTGTTTATATTTTTGTTTGGTATAATGGGGTCAAATGTAGGTTTTATTTGGAAGCTACTTATACTTTTCATGGCTATAAACCAAATACAGTCAGCTTTTACAAATTGGTGTCCGGCTATAACTATGCTTAAAAATTTAGGGATAGAAGAGGATTGCTAGGCATAGATATAGTTAAAAACGTAAGGATAGCTAAAGCTATAGAAAAGTTTGGTTATCATTTTTTAAGAAGGATTTACACGGATTATGAAATAAGCTTATGTAAAATGAATATAGAATGTTTGGCAGGGAGGTTTGCTGCAAAAGAAGCTTCTATAAAGGCTTTTTCTATGCTTTTAAATAAAAAGTTTAGTTTTAGAGACTTTGAGATTATAAAATCTAAGAGCGGAGTACCAGAGTTAAAATTAAACAACACTTACATAAATGATTTGTTAAAAGCTAAAAAGCTTAAACCTTTTATATCAATATCTCATGAAAAAGAGTTTTCTATAGCAATCTGTCATATCACTAAAGAGGAGATTATATGATAAAGGATTACAACAAGTATCTTGAATACAAAAACGGTAAGCTTTTTCTAGAAGATGTTAGCTTAGAAGAACTCGCAAAAGAGTTTGGCACACCACTTTACGTTTATTCGGCTTCTCATATAAGAGATAAGGCAAAGGCCTATAAAGAAGCCTTTAAAGATGCTGATTTTCACTATGCTTTAAAAGCAAATGGAAATCTAAGTATAATAAAACTTTTAAAAGAAGAAGGCTTCGGAGCGGATATAGTATCAGGTGGCGAATTAAGGAAAGCTATAAAAGCTGGTATAGACCCTTCAAAAATAGTATATGCAGGGGTGGGCAAAACTGTAGAAGAATTAAAAATGGCCATCGAAGCTGGTATTAAAATGTTTAACGTGGAATCCTCTATGGAGCTTGATATATTAAACGACATGGCTAAAAACTTAGGTAAAAAAGTAAATATAGCCATTAGAGTAAATCCAGATGTAGACCCTAAAACCCATCCATACATATCTACTGGTATGAAAAAAAGCAAATTTGGTGTTGATATAAAAACAGCTTACAAAGAATATCAGTATGCCAAAAGCTTAGAATACTTAAACATAGTAGGTATACATTGCCATATTGGTTCTCAGCTACTAGATGTATCACCTTATATAGAAGCGTCAGAAAAAGTCAGAGAGTTGTACGATAAGCTTATAAAAGATGACTTTGAGATAAAATATATAGATATAGGTGGTGGTCTTGGCATAAAATATAAACCAGAAGAGCAAGAGCCACACCCAAGTGACTTAAAAGAAGCGGTATATCCAGCTTTTAAAGATATAAAAGCTAAACTTTGCTTAGAACCTGGTAGGTCTATGATAGGAAATGCGGGAATATTAATAACCCAAGTACAATTTCTCAAAGACAAGGGACATAAGCACTTTGTGATAGTGGATGCCGGAATGAACGACCTAATTAGACCATCAATATATGGAGCTTATCACCACATAATACCTACTAATAAAAAGCATGAAGAATCTTACATAAAGACTGATATAGTAGGCCCAATATGTGAAACAGGAGATTTCTTAGCTCAAGATAGAGAGATTCCCGTAGTGGAGCGAGGAGATTATCTTGCAGTACTTAGTGCTGGGGCCTATGGTTTTTCAATGTCTAGCAATTATAACATAAGACCGAGGGCTGCAGAGGTGTTGGTAGAAAAAGGAAAATATAAGCTTATAAGAAGTAGAGAAACCTATGATTATATAGATTACGACGAGGCTATTTTATAGTGGTATAATAAATAAATGGGTGAAAACATGGAATTTAGAGATAATCTAAGGATATTAGCAGAAGCAATAGAAAGGGAGTCGGTGTTGATTCATAGATCAGCTTTGATAGATGGTTATAAGGAACTTTTCAAGCTAAATGCTATAGGGGTGGGTAAATTTGTAAAAAAAGCAGCAGAGCTTGGAGGAAAAAAGGGTGCTATAACATTGAAAGAGAGGTATGAAGTTGCTACTGATAAACTCTCAGAGGCTTTAGATTTATTAACTATAATAGCTGAGTCTTCTAGATTGATAACTTTTATGGAAACATCTTTAGACAAAATGGAGATATATATAGAGGGTTCTATATTAGTTGAGGCGATACCGGAAAGCAAAAAGCCTGTTTGTGAACCAATGGCAGGTTTTTTTAGCGGATTTTTAACAGAGCTTTTACAAACAAAGTATAACGTAACAGAAATTTCTTGCCAAGCCCAAGGCCATGAAAAATGTATTTTTAGAATAAAAAAGGAGGCCCCTAAATGAAATACGACATAAAAGATATAAACTTATCAAAACAAGGAAAAGACAGGATAGAATGGGCTGGTCTTGATATGCCAGTTTTAAAATCCATAAGAGAAGACTTCTCAAAAAGAAAGCCTTTTCAAGGTATAACCATAGGGGCTTGTCTTCATGTAACCACCGAAACTGCAAATCTCATGATCACCTTAAAAGAAGGTGGTGCAAACATACTTTTATCAGCTTCAAATCCATTGTCCACTCAGGACGATGTAGCAGCATCGCTGGTAAAAGATTACGATATACCAGTATTTGCTATAAAAGGTGAGGATAACAATACGTTTTACAAACACCTAAGAGCCATACTAGACAACAATCCTAACATATTAATAGATGACGGAGCAGACCTTATCTCAACAGCCCACAAAGAATATAGCAATCTCACGGACAAGATCCTTGGGGCAATGGAAGAGACTACAACAGGTGTGGTAAGGCTTAAAGCAATGGCAAAGGATAAAGCACTAAAATTTCCAGTGATAGCTGTAAACGACGCCCTAACAAAACATATGTTTGACAATAGGTACGGCACAGGACAATCAACATTGGATGGAATCCTAAGAGCTACAAATAGATTAATAGCTGGTTCTACCTTTGTAGTAGCTGGTTATGGATGGTGCGGTAAAGGTGTAGCCATGAGAGCAAGGGGTATGGGAGCAAACGTCATAGTAACAGAAGTAGACCCTATAAAAGCTTTAGAAGCAAGGATGGATGGTTTTCTAGTTATGCCCATGGAAAAGGCTGCGCCTTTGGGAGATATCTTTGTTACCGTTACAGGAAACACAAAGGTTATAAGAGAGGAGCACTTTGAGGTAATAAAAGATGGTGCTATAGTATCAAACTCAGGGCATTTTGATGTAGAGATAGATGTTAGATATTTAGAAAGTGTTGCTGTAGAAAAAAACGAAAAAAGACCTATGGTTAAAGAATATATAATAAAAACAAAATATGGTAAAAAGAGAATATACGTATTAGCAGAGGGAAGGTTGGTAAACTTAGCAGCTGCAGAAGGACATCCAGCATCTGTTATGGACATGTCTTTTGCTAATCAAGCTTTATCAGCAGAATATATACTAAATAACCACGATAAATTAGAAAAGGATGTATACAAAGTACCAGATGACATAGATCAAAAGGTGGCTAAGCTAAAATTAGACTCGATGGGTATAGAGATAGATACATTGACAGAAGAGCAAATAGCATACCTTTCTTCATGGGAACATGGTACCTAATAAGTGATTAAAACCCTTGAAACAAAAAAAGCTTACGTTATTATCTAATACATGGAGAAAAAACTTAAAAAGTTAAAAGACGCCTTAGGCAACAAAATCAACGATTCGATAGTTGAAAGAAAGTTATATTCTTACGATGCTACTGCAATACCCATAGAACATACTACGCCAATGGCAGTAGCCTTTCCAACATCCCAAGAAGACATAGAAACTATAGTAAAAATATGTTATGAAGAAGATATACCAATGGTACCAAGAGGAGCTGGTTCTGGTTTAACCGGTGGCGCTACCCCCATAGTAGAAGGCTCTTTAGTAATATCTCTTGAAAAGATGAATAAATTCCAAGTAGATGTTGATAATACTACGGCATATGTAGAACCAGGCGTTATAACATCAGAGTTTCAAGATTACGTAGAATCTCTAGGACTTTTTTATCCGCCAGATCCATCTAGCTTTAAATACTCTACAATAGGTGGTAATATAGCAGAAAACGCCGGTGGGCCAAGATGTCTTAAGTATGGTGTTACAAGGGAGTATATACTAGGTCTTGAAACTTATATAAAGGAGGGAAAGCTACTAAAAACCGGCAATCCCATCATAAAAGATGTAGCTGGATACGATCTCACGAGGCTAATAATAGGTTCAGAAGGTACACTTGGTATAGTATCAAAAGCTATAATAAAACTAATACCAAAGCCACCTTACAAATCTACTATAATGGGTATTTTTAACGATATACCAAGCATCGGAAAAGCTGTAACAAAAATTATGACTTCCGGAATACTACCATCAGCTTTAGAATTTATGGATAAAAACTCTATAATAGCTGTACAAAAATTTTATCCTGCAGGTATACCAGAAGATGCCGAAGGAGTCTTGCTAATAGAACTAGACGGACAAAAGGAGAGTGTAGAAAAAGAAAAAGCAGAAGTATCAAACATACTAATATCATTAGGAGCAAAAGTAATACCAGCCAAGGATACTCAGCATGAGCAAAAACTTTGGAGCGCAAGAAAAAACATAGGTCCGGCCCTTGCAAATATCAAATCTGGAAAGATAAATGAAGATATAGTGTTTCCAAGAATATATTTATCTGAAGCGCTACAAAAAATAAACGAAATAGCAAGAAAATACGATCTTACAATAGTAAATTTTGGCCATATAGGAGACGGAAATCTACATGTCAATATACTTTACGATAAGCTTGACAAAGAAGAATTAGAAAGAGCCGAAAAAGCTGTGGATGAGGTGTTTGAACTTGCCCTATCTTATCAAGGTTCTATCACAGGAGAACATGGCGTAGGACTAACTAAGAAAAAATTTTTAGAATGGCAATTAAAAGACGTTGGTATTGAGCTTTTAAAAGCGATAAAACAAAGCTTTGATCCAAAAAATCTTTTCAATCCAGGAAAGGTTATCTAGATGATATTCTGTGTAAAAGCGCCATAAAAGTATGACCCACCATGTAAACCCACATTGAGTTTCCAAAAAAGTCATGAATTTCCACAAATATATTCACTATAGGTTTTAAAGAAGGATCTTTTAAAGAAAATGGAAAAAGAAAATGCATAATAACTCCGGCTACAAGCACTATGCTGACATCTATTAAACCAAGTCCATGTACAAAACCTGGCAACCCTGGTCTTGGTCCTGTTTCAGCCAATTTGAAGTTTAATAAATTTCTAAAATCCTTTACAACTTCATTCCAATCTTTATATGGGAAGAAATGCTTTCTTATCGTTTCATTTGTAAGTACATAAACCCAAAGGGCTACTATAACCCCGGCTAGTATAGGCCCCATTGTTATGTGAATGTTGAAAAGTAAGTTAGGAAGGCCTTGTTTCTTAGAGCTCATAAAAAGCGATAAAAACAGCTGCAAAGCTATCAAAGGAGCAAAAACCCAATGTAAATATTTATAAGTATTTGACCAATCCCTGTGCATAGTAAAATTATACAGCTCTCTTGTGAAAAAAATATAAAATAATTAGGACTTTATCAACGAACCTATCTTAAATATAGGCATATAAAGAGCTATCAATATAACTCCTATTATACCACCTATTATCACAATCATGGTTGGTTCTATTAAAGAAATCATAGCATCTATAGCTTTGTCCACTTCTTCTTCATAAAATCTAACTATACTTTGAAGCAAATCATCAAGTCTACCTGTATCTTCACCTATTTTTACCATAGATATAAAAAGCTCATCAAATAATCCTGTATCTTTTAAGGCTATCCAAAGCGGTTTGCCTTCCCTTACAGCTTTTGAAGCTTTTTCTACACCTTCTTTTACTATCTGCATTGTGCTAGTTTGAGCTATAAGCTCTAAAGACCTATCCAAAGATACACCGCTAGAAAATAATGAAGACAGCGATGTGGCAAAAGAGTTCATCATTATCTTGTGGAAAACATCTCCAATAACTGGGATTTTAAGCAAAGTTGCTTCTACGCGTTTTCTAAATTCCATATTGCTTTGGTAAAGGCGCTTAAAAATAAAACTAAAAGCGACCAATACCACAATAAAGGTCAAAATATTTTCATGTAGGAAATTAGAAGCTTTTAACAACATAAGCGTAGGAAGCGGTAAAGATGCACCAAAACCTTTGTATATGCTAGCAAAAATTGGTACTAAAAAATATATTATGCCTGTAGTTATTATAGTTGCTATAATTAGTACAAAAGAAGGATAAAAAGAAGCGCTCTTTATCTTACCTTTTATCTTTGCAAGCTTTTCGTAATAGTCAGATGCAAGAATCATAGACCTATCAAGTTGTCCTGTTTCTTCACCAGTAATCACTAAGCTTATAAGAAGAGGTGGAAAGACATTTTTCCTTTTTTGCATAGCTTGGCCGACAGTAAGCCCTTCGCTAACATCCTTCGAAACTTCTAAAAGTATATTTTTAAAGCTTTGGTTGTTTATTTGCTTGGCTGCCATTTCAAAAGCTTGAGGCACACTTATCCCCACTTGTATTAAAAATCCTATCTGCCTTAATACCAAAGATAAGTCACGCTCTTTTACCTTCTTGCCAAAGCCAAACGTTAAGCTTCTTTCTTTAGCAAGTTCTATAGATATAGGTATTAACTCTTTAGAAGATAGTATTTGTGCTATGGCATCTTGATTTTGAGCGTCTATAACACCCTTTTCTAGCTTACCGTCTTTTGTATAAGCTACATATTGAAACTTAGGCATTAGTAAACACTCCTGTTCACTTGTAAAAGATAACAGTCAAAATCATACGGTGGAAACAATTCATCTTTAACATGTAAAAGATTCCTCAATCTATCGTAAAAATCTTGGTCTTCAGCAAATAAGCTAGAGTATACAAGCTTAATATCTTCTAAGCCTAAGAAAAGCACTGAACTGCTTATATCCTCTAAAATGGCCTCTTTTTGCTCGATAAAATTAGTTATATCTACCTTTTTATAATCTATAAATCTATCGCCGAGTTTTAACAAAAAGTAGTAATCTTTATTGATATAGACAGCATTTATAGGTATCCCTACGTTTAAATCTATCAAAGCATTAATGAAATCTATAACAAAATGCGATACACTTTTTATATTAAAGCCGTACTTTTTAAAAGACTTTTCAGCCAATATAATATCTTCCTTTTCAGCATAAGCTACTATGTATGTATTTCCTTCGTCTGTCTTATACAATATATCGTAGGCTATGTAATGTTTATTTAATTTATGGCCTATCTCAGTTTCTAAAGAAATTCTTAAGGCATTTTCTACGTCTTTTTGTTTTATAACTTTTGGTAAAAACCTTGTTTTTACTATACCAAAGCCAACATCTAAAATTATATGAGCATCCCCTGGTTCTATATCCTTAAAAGATGACGCTTTTTGCCTTATATCATCTATTATTGTAAAAGAATCATGGCTTTTGTCATGCCTTAATATCAACTTACAAGAATCCTTATCTAAAAGTGTTAAACTAAAATAAGTATTTGACAGAAAAATACTATATGCTTTCTTTTGCTTTAAATTTATAGAAAATTTCATTTCTCTACCCTCTTAGCAGTGATGAATATAAATAAATTAGTGTCGTTGGAAGTTTCATTTTTGCTCATACCAACATTCCCTACTACTGGAATTTTATCAAGACCAGGAATACCTTGTAAGCTATTGCTTTCGTTTTTGAGCCCAACACCACCAATCGCTAGAGTAGCACCATCTGATAATACTATAGACAAAGAGTTACTATTTTGATTTATAGTGGGCTGCCCGTTGGATGCTAATGGTCCTAACGACATATTTTGGATATTTATATTTAACAATATTTTTCCATTAGGTAGTACTTGTGGTGTTACTTTTATAGAATTAAGCACGTTTTGAAGTGTAACAGTAGGCACAGCCTGACCTGGTGCAGATATTGTTGTAAAAGGATATTCTATTCCTTGAGTTAGCAAAGTAGGTTGGTCATTCATAGCCAACAACGTACTCTTAAATACATTTTTTGCTTTGTTTATAGACTCTAAAGCAGCTATCTGGAAACCAATGGCTCTAAATTTATTATAAGAATAAATACCAGATATATTTATACCACCACCGCTGGCTGATATACTTGTAGGAGCATTTACATTAGTTACTCCATAAAGGTTTTGATATGAAAAGTTTATACCTAATCCGAGTTGTTTTTGATAATCTTTGCTTATCTCTACAGCTTTAACATCGATCTGTATATAAAGAGGCTTAGTAGATATGTACTGTTTTAAGTGTTTTTTTATATCTTCTAGATTTTGGATATAATCTATGATTGTTACAGCGTCCATCTTATTTATTGGTGTTACTATAGCCTTATCTGAGAGATATGGTTTTATAAGCTTTTCAAATTTATCAAGAGTAATATACTTTATGTAAAATGTCTCTGATTTCATAACATTTTTTCTCGGAGCTTTTGACACATAGTTAGACAGCTTTTTTTCGCAAAAAACTACACTTTGAGGTGCTCCTGTTAGTATTATTGCTTTGAATTCGCTACTTTTGGCTACATTTTTAAGACGACAAGTCTTAGCCAGTGTATACGCTTTATCCAAATCTTTTTTTATAAATAGCACCTCTGTTATATACTTTGGCTTAATAGAAACATACTGAGGAAAATAATCTAAAACATTTTCAATATTTTGAGGATAATCTTCTAGTATAATCTTGTTACCCTCTTCGTGTATTATAACCGCATCTTTTGATAGATAATGAGATATCAATTTTTCGAAATTTACTGGACTGATATCGTACACATAAAGAGGGGCGCTTATAAGGGCTTCTCCAAATCTGGGAGGCTGTTGAAAATAAGGCTTTAGTTTAGCATTTACCTCTTTTATAGCTTTAGAGGAACCTGAAACTACAATGACACCTATCTTGTTAGCCCGATATACTTTGTATATACCCTTTATAGGTTTAATTAAATTATAGGCATCTCTAGTGCTTATACCTCTAAGTATTATAGTTTCTGTTTGAATATTAAAAGTTTGTTGATTTAATAAAGTACTAAAACCGTTGGAGGCTTGTGGAATAGAAGCTGACGGATAGCTACTATTTTTAAGCAAAGAAGATAAAGGTGGTAAGGCAGCATTGGTGCTTACACATTTACCGGAATTTATAACAAATATGCCATTTGTCAGCGTATAAGACAAACAATATTCTCTTAAAATATCATTAAAAAGCTCATCGGCAGATATTGGTCTTTTAATATCTATATTTACTTTTTCGTCTTTAAATTTAGGACCGAAAATTATGCTTTTATTGTCTATATTTGCAATAGTTTTAATTACATCTGATAATTTAGCATTTTCGAATTTCATATTTTTTATAATACTATTAGCATTAGATATACTTGAAGTTAAAAAAATACTAATACATAAACCATAAATCGTGGCATACTTGCAACTCGTGGCATACTTGCAAATCAACATTTTAAATTTATTTATAAAACTATTTTTCATTTTTAATACCTCCTACATTATTTATATTGCTAACAACTTTATCTACGCTTTTCAAAATATTTTTTGGATTTTCTTTAACAGGTATTAATTGTATACCATTTCCAGATGATACTACTATAAAATGTTTTGTAACACCGTTATTTTCTACGCTTATATACCCTTCTGCGTTTGAAATATTATAATAAGGGGTTTTATTTGGCGCTATGCTTGTAGATCGTGGCAGACTTGTAGATCGTGGCAGACTTGTAGCATAGGCTATAGTAAATACTGATATGATGATAGCACAATACTTAGTTAGTCTTTTTAAGATTTTCATGATGTCC
>JAGDWZ010000001.1:0-1646 GCA_023269915.1 Hydrogenobaculum sp.
TTATTCAACAACTATCACTTTTGTTTTATCAAAAGCTGTAAACTCGTAGGAGCCGTCTTCAAGCTTTTTGAAATAGTTTGGCACCAAAGGGACTTTACCTTTACCGCCAGGAAGGTCTATTGCGTATATAGGTATGCCAAATCCACTAAGCCTTCCCCTCATGTAATCCATAATTTCTAAGCCCTTTTCTATGGAAGTCCTAAAATGAACTGTGCCGGTTATAGGATCGCAGTGGAAAAGGTATTGAGGTTTTACCTTTATGCTAAGGAGTTTTCTCATCAGCTCAAGCATAAGCTCTTTATCATCGTTTACATCTTTTAAAAGCACCGCTTGGTTGTTGACGGGGACTCCTGCTTTTAATAAGTTTCTTACGGCTTTCTTGGCGTCCTCTGTTATTTCGTTTGGATGGTTAAAATGGGTGTTTATCCAAAGCTTGTCGTATTTTGATAGTATATCAAGAAGCTCCTCATCGTAAAGGCGCTGAGGAAGCGTTACTGGGACTCTTGAGCCTATTCTTATCACCTCAAGATGCTCTATAGAAGAAAGGTTGTCCAATATGTATTCTAGTCTTTCGTTGTCTAAAGTAAGTGGATCTCCTCCAGATATTAGCACATCTTTTACAGTTTTATGGCTTTTAATATAATCAAAATAAACATCCAAAAGCTCTTTCGGTGTAGCATGAGTACCTTCTTTGAAAATACGCTTTCTCATACAATGCCTACAGTAAACCCCGCAGTAAGAGGTGACGCTTATCAGCACTCTGTCTTCGTATCTATGGGTAAGGCCTTTTATAAAAGTTTCTTCGTTTAAAGCGTTTGGATGAGAGTTTTGCTGGGCTTTTTCATCTATTTCAAGAGGGCTTGGGACTATTTGGAGCCTTATTGGATCTTTTTTGTCTTTTTTATCTTTTACAAGCGATAAATAATAAGGAGTTACGGCAAATGGGTATTGATCAGATACTTTCTCGAAAAATGATATCTCTTCTTCGGTTAGTTCTATGTATTTTGATAGTTCTTCTAACGTGGTTATACGGTTTTGAAGCTGCCAGCGCCAGTCGTTCCATTTTGATATATCGTTTGTTTTTATCATTGGGCTTTTAAAACGCTTAAAAACGCTTCTTGAGGTAAAGATACCTTACCAAACTGTTTCATGCGTTTTTTACCTTCTTTTTGCTTTTCTAAGAGTTTTCTTTTTCTTGATATATCACCACCATAACACTTTGCAGTGACGTTTGCCCTCATGGGCGGTATTCTTTCTGAAGCTATAATTTTACTACCTATAGCCGCTTGGACGTTTATTTCAAAAAGCTGTCTTGGTATGGTCTCTTTTAGTTGTTCCACCAAAGCCCTTGCTTTTCTATAAGCCTTATCCCTATGCACCAAGAATGAAAGAGCATCTACGGGTTCTTTGTTTAACATAATAGTTAGCTTTACCAAGTCTGATTCTTTGTATCCTAAAAACTCATAGTCAAAAGACGCATAACCTTTAGAGGCGGATTTTATCTTATCGTGAAAATCCACTATTATCTCTTGAAGGGGCATCTCATACTCAAGCAACGCTGTATTTTGGTCAAGGTAAGAAAACTTTACCTGGATACCCCTTTTATCTTGGCATATGCTTATTATATTTCCTACATAGTCTTTGGG
>JAGDWZ010000001.1:1746-3403 GCA_023269915.1 Hydrogenobaculum sp.
TGTAAAAGCCCCAAAAATCCACACCTAAAACCCATACCTATAGCAGGCGATGTCTCTGGTTCGTAAGTGATAGCTGCATCGTTTATAGAGTATTTTTCTAAGGCATCCCTTAGCTCTTCAAAGTTTGAATCTTCGGTGGGATAAAGCCCTGCAAACACCATAGGTTTAGCAGTTTTAAAACCAGGTATCGCTTCTTTAGTAGGGTTTGACTTTAACGTGATAGTATCACCGACTCTTATATCTCTCACATCTTTTATAGAGGCTGCTATATATCCAACGTCTCCGGCTTTTAATATAGGAAGCTTTGTCATTTTTGGGGTTTGAGCACCCACCTCGGTAACTTCAAACTCTTTGCCCGTTGAAAATAGCTTTATCCTATCGCCTACTTTCAAAGACCCATCAAATATCCTAACAAAAGCTACGGCACCTCTATACGGGTCGTAGTAAGAATCAAATATGAGAGCTTTTAAAGGAGCATTTACATCTCCTTTTGGCGGTGGTATTCTTTTGGTGATAGCCTCTAAAATCTCTTCTATACCTATCCCTTCTTTTGCAGAAGCAAGTATAGCCTCATCTGGGTCTAATCCTAGTATATCTCTTATTTGAAGCTTTATACGATCTGGGTCTGCCGCTGGTAAATCTATTTTGTTTATCACTGGTATTATAACAAGGTTTTGTTCAACAGCTTTCCAGAAGTTTGCCACCGTTTGGGCTTCTATACCTTGGGATGCGTCTATTAAAAGCAAAGCTCCTTCACAAGCCGCTAAAGACCTAGACACCTCGTAAGAAAAATCTACGTGCCCCGGCGTATCTATAAGGTGTAGTGTAAAATCTTTATTTTGAATTTTGCTGTGATAATTTATTTTTACCGCTTGAAGTTTTATAGTTATACCCCTTTCTCTTTCTATATCAAGAGTATCAAGCATTTGATCTTTTTTTTCTCTATCTGTGATAGCCCCGCAAAACTCTATAAGCCTATCTGCCAATGTTGATTTGCCGTGGTCTACGTGAGCTATTATTGAGAAGTTTCTTATATTTTCCATCATATATTCTCTTCTATCATCTTTACAGAGCTTGCCACTTTTTTAGCATTTTTACGAGCTGTTTCTATGTCGTTTGCCAAAGCCAAAGCCACTCCCATGCGTCTTTTTGGTCTTGTGATGGGCTTTCCAAATATCCTTAGCTTTGTGTTTGGTATAGAAAGAGCTTCCTCAAGGTTGTCATAAACTGGAATGACTCCATCTGTTTTTGCATGAAAGCAATAAGATGCTCCTGCCCCTAAAAGCTCAATATGTATAGGAAGGCCAAGTATAGCTCTTAGATGTATTTCAAACTCCGACATATTTTGAGAAATCATAGTCACCATACCAGTATCGTGAGGTCTTGGAGATATCTCGTTAAATATGACTTCATCTTTTCTTACAAAAAGCTCACATCCAAATATCCCATACCCACCAAGGCCTTCTACAACAGTTTTTGCAATGTCTTTAGCTTTTTGTAAAAGCTTATCATCCATAGGATGGGGTTGCCAGCTTTCGTAATAATCCCCTTCTACTTGTATATGACCTATCGGTGGACAAAACAAAATACCTTGATTTTTGGTGCTTATTGTAAGCATCGTAATCTCATAATCAAAATCTATAAACTCCTCTACTAT
>JAGDWZ010000001.1:3503-20887 GCA_023269915.1 Hydrogenobaculum sp.
TGCTTATTGTAAGCATCGTAATCTCATAATCAAAATCTATAAACTCCTCTACTATTAGCTCTTTTGAATCCCCTCTTGCTTTTTCTTTTGCTATGTAAAAAGCTTTTTCTAACTCCTCTTCTTTATAAACTATAGACTGACCTTTGCCAGAAGAACTCATAACAGGTTTTACCACTACAGGATAACCAAGCTCGTTGGCGGCTTGTTTTAACTCTTCAAAGGTGTTTACAAACTTATATTTAGAAGTAGGTAGTCCTAATTCTTCTGCAGCAAAACGCCTTATGGCTATCCGGTTCATAGTGTATTTTACAGCTTTTGCACAAGGGACTACGTTAAAACCTTCTTGTTCTAGCTCTATAAGAGCATCTGTATTTATCGCCTCTATCTCTGGGACTATAAAATCTGGGGCTTCTCTATAGGCTATGCTTTTTAAAAGCTCTTTGTTTTTCATGTCTATTACATAATATTTTTGAGCTACTTGTTGGGCTGGGGCATATTGGTAAGAATCCACAGCTATTACCTCTATACCAAGCCTTAAAGCCTCTATAGCAAACTCCTTACCAAGTTCACCAGCACCAAGAAGAAGGATTTTTGTAGCGTTGTAAGAAAGAGGGGTTCCTATCATAATGTATATTTTATCACATCTTATGATTTGATAAATCTAATACTTTCTTTTTTCCAAACTCCACAGCTTTTAGTATATCTTCAAGGGTCTCTTCTATATGAAAATTCACAGAAGAAAGAGCTTTTTCTATCAAAATCGGTATATCTAAAAAGCCTATCTTGCCTTCTAAAAATAGCTTTACAGCTTCATCATCGGCTCCCAGCAAAACGGATATGTAAGGATTTCCCATAGAAGCTACCCATTCGCACACTTCCAACGCTCTAAAGGTTTCCCTCCTGGGCTTTTCAAAGCTTAGGCAAGATATAGAACTAAGATCAAGCCTTTCAAAGGTATAGCTTACGACATCAGGATAAAAAATAGCGTTTTGGATAGGAAGCTTCATATCAGGGAGTGACATATTTGCTATAAAAGAACCGTTTTCTAACTCCAGAATAGCATGCACTATACTTTGAGGATGTATGAGTATCTTTATATGCTCAAGCGGTATATCAAACAAAACGCTCGCTTCTATAAGCTCGATACCTTTGTTCATCAAAGTAGCAGAGTCAATGGTTATTTTTGGTCCCATCTTCCAGTTTGGATGTTTTAGAGCATCTTCTTTAGTGACATTTTTAAGCTGCTCTTCTTTATACTGTCTAAAAGGACCACCGGAAGCAGTTATGTATAAGTTTCTAACGTGTTTATGGCTTTTAAGAAGCTCAAAAGATGCGTTGTGCTCGCTATCCACCGGTATCACTAAATCTATATTCTTCTTTATAAGATTTGGCATGCATAAAATCGATTCTTTGTTGGAAGCAAGAAGTATTTTTTTTGCTTTTAGTATGTTGTAAGTGGCTTTTATACCAGAAGTCCCAGATATAGCATTTAAAATTCTATCAGAGTTTTCTATTATAGCTTTTAGCCCTTCTTCTTCGTTTAGATAGTTAGAATATTTTGAAATTTCTTGGAGCCATTCTTTTGTAGGTTTTTCTATGCTAAAAACAAACTTCGGTCTTAACTCTTTTGCTTGGCTAAGAAGGTCCTCAGAGGCTCTATAAGCTCCTATACCAATTAGCTCTATCTTATCTTTGTGAGCTTTTACTATTTCAATAGCGTTTTTACCTATAGTTCCAGTAGAACCAAGAATACCAAGTTTTATCATAACAATGTCAATATTATAAAAAAGCTGTTTATCATCTGTAAAAGGTTTAATACCATGCTAAAAGCGTGCAAACGAAGAAATTCGTGATAGTTTGTGTGTTTTAAAATAGATGCTTCAGGCAATATGAAAACGAGAAAAGAAATGAAAATTGCTATATTTAGAACAAATAAAAAAAACGTCTTTTTAAATATGGGCTTTTCGCCTATAAACAAAAGTAAAAAAGAAAGTAAGAATATGAAAAGCCCAATACCAAAGTATATGGGAAATATCTTAGCCACTACCTCACCCGCCAGAAACGTAGAAAGCGTATCAAATAAAACAGGAGCTACATCAAAGCTAAAAAATAAACTGACACCAAACCATGTAGATATCATAAAAAGCGCAATGCTACTCATACCAAAGACAATATATCCTCGTATATTTTTTGTACATTGTCCAAGTTTATAGGCTTTTCTAAAAGAAAAATATTACTTTTTATATCTATAACGTTTATCCTATCAAAAGATGAATCTTTGATAAACACCTTTACACCTTCAAAAGAAGCGCTTTTTTCGTAGTTTGGTTCTGTTTGAATATAAGATATAAAACATTTTACTTTATTAACATTTAACAGTGTCCAAAGGTATATAAGCTCTCTAAGTTTTTGCTGACCTACCATCACAAGATAAATCATTCAATGGATATTCCCTTTTGATATATTCTCCATCTTGGAGGAGGAAGAGTGGTAGAACATCCCAAAGAACTAGTGTCGTATATTTTAAAAGCCTTTGGATCATCTTTATCAGCCACGAAAACAAATATCGTGTTGCTGGGCATAAGGGTAAGGGTTTGCTTCCAGGAGTTTATCTCGTTTGCTATTTCTAAAAGACGGTGTTTTGTTTGGTCTTTTGAAAGCTCTTCTTTTGTTTTTGACTTTAAATCTTCTACTATCCAAACATCACCAGAAACTTTTTGTATTATATTTAAAAAATCTTCATCCTTTAAAAGTCCATAAAACCTCAACTTAGCTTACCTCTGTAAAGGTCTCTTTTTTCTCTACGGTAGGGTCTGGTATTTTGCCGGTTAGCATATCTATAAGTTCGCACACAGATATAATACCTTGCTTTTTCAACTTGTATCCGTTGGCACCGCTTATAAAAATACCTTCTTCTACATTACCAAGACAAGCAGCTCCTAGTCTATCGGCGATACAAAATCCAACTTTTTTAGCCTCTTCTCCATGCTTACAGGGTGATACACAGTCTGATACACACCCTTTCCAACCGTTATGACCGCTTAAAAGCTTTTCTACAAAAGGAGTCCTTATAACTCTCAAAGGATACCCCACCGGAGATTTCAGCAGTATTATATCCTTTTCTTCGGCATTTAAAAGAAGCTCCTTGTATACAAGAGGAGCATCGCTTTCTTTTGTCACGGCAAACCTAGTAGCCATCTGCACACCAGCTGCACCTCTTTGTATATACGTCTTGATATCGTTGTAATCCCAAACTCCACCCGCCACTATAAGAGGTATATTGCCCCATTCTTGAGCCTCTTTATAAACCTCATCAAACAAGTTTTCAAGTTGAAACTCTGGTTTAAAACAATCTTCATATTTAAAGCCTTGATGACCTCCAGACATTGGCCCTTCCAAAACTACAGCATCTGGTAATCTGTTGTATCGTTTTTTCCAGGTTTTGGCTATAAGATTAAGAGCTCTAGCCGACGACACTATAGGCACCAAAGCCGTATCATACCCTTCTGTATACTCTGGCAACCTCAAAGGAAGACCTGCTCCAGATATGATCAGGTCTGCTCCAAACCTAGCGGATTCGTTGGCAACCCTACCATAATCGTTTATAGCCGACAATATATTTACACCTATAGCGCCTTTTCCACCAGCTATCTCTTTTGCCTTTTGTATTATAAGCCTAAGAGCTTCTGTATTGTGAGCGTTTTCTGTACCTATTGGTCTTCCAAATTTATCTTTTTTTACAAGCTCTAAAAATCTATATCCTGTGCCTACGGAAGAAACAACGCCAACTGCGCCGCAGGACGCAACAGCCCCTGCTAACTTTTCCCAAGAAATACCTACGCCCATACCCCCTTGTATGATAGGTATCTCCACCTCTATATGCCTTATTCTAAGCGGTGGTAATTTCATAAAAACCTCTCACGTTGATGATAATAATTAAAATATAAAAACAAATTTTAAATTTGCAAAGCTTCAATGTCTGAAATGCCTCATATGAGTAAATATCATAAACATATTATGCTCATTGGCAGCCTCTATGACTTCCTTGTCCCTTATAGAACCCCCTGGCTGGATAGCACCAGATATTCCCTCTTTTGAAGCTATATCTATACTGTCTCTAAATGGAAAAAAAGCATCTGAAGCTACCACAGCACCATTCAAATCGTGCCCAAAATTTTTGGCTTTTCTTATAGCACCCCTTAGAGAATCTACTCTTGATACTTGGCCTGCCCCTATACCTATGGTTTGATTATTTCTAGCTATTACTATGGCGTTTGATTTTGTCCACTTTGACACTTTCCAAGCAAATATGGCATCCTCAAGCTCTTGTTCTGTGGGCCTTCTTAAAGACACTACCTCTATAGATTCGTAGAGTTTGCTATCCACATCTTGGCTTAGATAACCGCCCGATATACTCCTTATATCCATTTCTTGATTGTAATTTTTGGATTTTACTATCCTTAAATTTTTCTTTTTGGAAAAAATCTTTAACGCTTCTTCGCTAAAGTCAGGAGCTATCACTATCTCGTAAAAATGCTCTGTTAAAAGACTTGCAAGCTCCTCATCTACTTTTCTATTAAAAGCCACTATACCCCCAAAAGCAGCTTCCGGGTCGGTCTGAAAAGCCTTTTTGTAAGCTTCTAAAAGATTTTGGTCTATAGCTACTCCGCTTGGATTGTTGTGTTTTACAATAGCACAGCAAGGATATGAAAACTCCGATATCAGCTTTATTACAGAATCTGCATCAAGATAGTTGTTATAAGACATTTTTTTGCCTTGCAAAACTTCTGCTCTTGTCACTCCATCTTCTTCAAAAGGATTTTCATATATATAAGCTTTTTGGTGTGGGTTCTCTCCATATCTTAACTCATCTTTTAAGAGCATAGGTACAGTATGATGTTTGAAATCTTTTTCCGAAAAGCCAAACACTTTAGAAAAATAGGTTGCTATCACGGCATCATAATAAGATGTGAGCCAGAAAGCCTTTAAGGCCAAATATTTTTTATCTTTTTGAGATATTGCGTTCATCTTTAGCTTTTCTATAAACCATCCATAGTCTTCTATATCTGTTAAAACACTAACCCTTTTGTGATTTTTGGCTGCAGCCCTTATAAGGGCAGGACCACCTATATCTATAAACTCTATTAGGGCATCTATATCCTTTAATTCCCTCATCTTCTTTTCAAAAGGATATAAATTTACTACCACAATATCAATAGGCTCTATGGAGTTTTCTCTTATTTCTTCTAAATCCTTTTCTACATCATCTCTAAACAAAATTCCGCCATGTATGGTAGGATGAAGAGTTTTCACCCTACCTCCAAGAATTTCTTTAAAACCTGTAATCTCTGATACTTCTATGGCCTCTATACCTGCACTTTTTAGATGTGTATAAGTCCCACCACTAGACAAAATCTCATAGCCTTGATTTACAAGCTCTTTAGAAAGCTCTACAATACCGGTCTTATCGTATACAGATACAAGAGCTCTCATTTAGTCCTCTAACGTTGAAACATCACCTATATCAAGACCAAGTTCTTTGGCTTTTAGCACTCTCCTCATAATCTTTCCACTTCTTGTTTTTGGTAGTTTATCTACAAACTCTATCTCTTCTGGATAAGCTATAGCTCCCAATACATGCTTCACGTGGTCTTGAATGCTTTTCTTAAGCTCTTCTGATGGGTTATAACCTTGTTTTAATATCACAAAAGCCTTTATACGCTCACCTTTTATGGGATCTGGCTTACCTATAACAGCTGCTTCCGCCACAGCTTCATGGTCTACTATGGCGCTCTCTACTTCCATAGTACCTATACGATGACCAGCCACAGAGAGCACATCGTCGGCTCTACCCACTATCATTATATATCCTTCTTCATCTATAGAACCTAAGTCATCAGCGTTGTAAACGTTTCCTGGTATTTCAGTCCAATACTTTTTGTAGCGCTCTGGTTGACCCCAACAATCTCTCATCATAGAGGGCCACGGTCTTTTTATGACCACATAACCTACGGTGTTTGGAGGTACGGGATTTCCGTTTTTATCCACTATGGCTACTTCTATACCAGGCAGTGGTTTGCCAGCTTTTCCTGGTTTCATAGGATTGCCCGGCAACGTAGTTATCATATGGGCTCCGGTTTCTGTTTGCCACCAAGTATCCACTATGGCACAATTTTTATGGCCTATATGCTCATAATACCAATGCCATGCCTCTGGGTTTATAGGCTCACCCACAGAACCAAGTATTTTAAGAGAAGACAAGTCGTGTGCTGCTGGCCACTTTTCACCGTATTTCATGAAAAGCCTAACAGCCGTAGGCGCTGTATAAAATTTATTTACCCTATATTTTTCTACTATTCTCCACCATGTGGATGGGTCTTTATAATCAGGTGCTCCTTCAAATATCACGCTTGTAACACCCACTGACAAAGGACCATAGACTATGTAAGAGTGTCCTGTGATCCAGCCTATATCAGCAGTACACCAATATATATCGTTTGGTGTTAAAGCAAAGACATTTTTCGTGGTAAAATACGCATTTACCATATATCCACCGGTAGTGTGTATAACACCTTTTGGCTTACCGGTAGTCCCTGAGGTATAAAGTATAAAAAGTGGGTCTTCTGAATCCATATGTTCTGGTTCACACTCTGGTTTTTGGCTTTTTATAAGCTCATAAAAGTTTAAAACCCCCTCTGGAAGACCAGCATTATCTCTATCCCAGCATATTACATGCTTTACAGAGTCAAGACCTTTTATAGCTTCTAAGGCTGTTGGTAAAAGCTCGACTTTTTTGCCACGTCTTTTGGTGTACGTGGCTGTAATGATGGCACTAGCCCCTGCATCCTCTACCCTTGTCCTTAAAGCACCTTCACTAAAACCCGCAAACACCACTTGATGTATAAGGCCTATACGAGCGCAAGCTAACATGCTAGCCACAGCTTCTACCGTATTTGGCATGTATATGGATACTCTATCACCTTTCTTAAGACCTAAGCTTTTTAAACCGTTTGCAAGTCTATTTACAAGCTCAAGAAGCTCTCCGTAGGTGATTTTATGTTCTTCTAAATCTTCATTTACCCCTATGTAAGCTACTTTGTTTCTCAAGCCTTCTTTTATATGTCTATCAAGACAGTTGTATGAAGCGTTTAGCTTGCCCTCCAAAAACCACTTAGCGTATGGAAAGTTCCACTCTAATACCTTTGAAAATGGTTTAAACCATGTGATATCTTTGGCCACTTCAGACCAAAAACCCTCGGGGTCTTTTATGGACTTTTCGTAAATAGATTCATAATCTTTTATATGGGCCTCCTCCAATATGTATGAGGGTGGGTTTATCTTCTCCTCTACCTTCAAAAGCACTTCGTCGCTCATACAATTACCTCCAACATTGATAAAATTATTATAACATACCAACAGCTCTTTTATGAGAGGCTATAAAGTAAAAGTATACTTTGCTTACTGCATGCAACTTCAGAATCCTAGCTATTTCAGTGGCTGTTGCCCCCGTAGTAACAATATCATCAACTACAAGAATGCTTTTATCCTCTAAACCAAATTTAAACTCTTGTTTTATATTAAAAGCCCCAAAAACAATCTTCTTTCTTTGGACTTTTTCTATACCAAGAGATAGAGCTTTTGAGTGTCTTACTCTTTTTAATATAGATTTATAACGAATGTTTAGAGCTTTTAATATAAGCTCGTTTTGATTGTAACCTCTTTGCCAAAATCTAAAAAAAGAAACCGGTACATATGTAACAATATCAGGGTTTACAGACTTTACAAAAGCAAAAAAATCGTTTTCCACAATATCACCTATTATATTTGCAAACAAAGAGGCTTTCTTAAATTTTAAAGCTATTATCATCTCCTTTAAAGCACCTTCGTAAGAGCTAAAAATTCTATAATCATCTATATAATCAAAGGGTTCTTTCTCAAAAATTTTTGGGCTTATAGAAGATATGCAATCATCACAAACATATCCTTGAAAGCTAGGCTTAAAATAATTCTTACAACTAAGACAAACGTTGTCCGGTAGGTAAAGTTTGTCAAATAGTTTAGCTATCTGTATCTTTATTAGCTGGAATCTTGATAAGTACATGTTCTATCTTCTTACCATCCATTTTGTCTACTATAAATTTAAAGCCCTGATATTCGAACTCATCTCCCTCTTTCGGGATTTTACCCATGTTTGCCATTATAAAACCACTTAGCGTATCGTAATCATAATTCTCGGAAAGTTCAAAGCCAACGGTAGCAGCAACTTCTTCTATGGAGGCAGAACCCTCCACTATGTAAACATCGGATGACATCTTCGTAAATTCATCTTCATCTTCCCACTCTTGAGGAAGATCACCAGCAAGCCATTCAAGTAAATCGTGTTTTGTGATAAGCCCAGATATAGCCCCGTGTTCATCCACCACCATCATAATTTGGCTGGAAGACCTCTTCATCTCTTGAAGGAGATTTTTTATACTCATAACTTCTGGTATAAAATCAATGGGTCTTAGAAAAGATTCCAGCGTATCGTCTTTGTGTTGATAAACCGGCATTAGATCCTTTATATGTATATAACCAATTACGTTGTCTTTTGTATCTTTATAAATAGGTATCCTACTATGTTCATTTTCTAATATATCGTTTATTACCTCTTTGACCGTTTTAGTAGCTTCTAACATAAATATATCAAGCCTTGGCGTCATTATCTCCCTTACTATAGTCTCTCTCATTTGAGAAACTTTTTGGATCATTTGAGTTTCTTCTTCTGAAAACTCTTCAGCGTTAGCAGGGTTTTGCATTATATACACTATATGTTCTAAGGAAAACTTCTTTTCTAAGCTTATGTTATCAACACCAAAAAGTTTTAATATCTTTTTAACAGGTACTACAAATATATAGGCAAAAGGCTTTGCAACAACAAGATAAGGATAAAAAAGTACAGCGTAGACTTTTAAAAGCTTGTCTTTAATAAACAGCGCTATATTTTTTGGTATCGTTTCTCCGAACAGAAATATCAAAACACTAACCAGAATACCAGATAAAAATACCCACCTCTTGCCTATAGTTTTTATAACAAAAGCAGAGCTAATAGAAGATATCAAAACATTCACAAACTCGTTGCCTATGAGCATAGATACTAAAAGAGACTGGGGGTCCTTGAATATGTTCTCTATAATCCTTTTGTAGAATCTCTTGTCTTTCTCTTCTATTATATTAGAAGCGCCAAAAAATACTATTTCCGAAGAAGCAAAAAATCCAGATATAGATAGTAAAAAAAGAACAAGAAAAGCATCAAACAGTATACTATCCATAATATCACTCTTCACATTTCAAAGAGTAGCTATCTAAAAGCTTCTTTGTAAAAGAGTGTCTTGGGCTTTTGAAAATATCGTCTTTACCCCCTATCTCAATCAGTTTACCATCATGCATAATCCCAATTTTATCACAAATCTTTTGTGCAAATTTTATATCGTGTGTAATTAGAAAAAGCGTCTTACTACCCTTAATTTCCGAAAATAAGGATGCTATAGTGTTTTTGTGAATAGCGTCCAAAGAAGAGGTAGGTTCATCGGCTATTATAAGCTCTGGTTTTGTAGTAAAAGCCCTTATTATCGCCACCCTTTGACGTTCCCCGCCAGATAAATCTCTTACCTTCTTATGAAGAAGCTCCTCTTTTAAGCCTAATCTTAAAATATTATTTAAAACATCATCCGTATTAAAAGCTAAAGACATTATACGAATAGGCTCTAATACGGCATCCAGCACGTTAAAGCGTGGGTTTATAGAGGACATAGGGTCTTGGGGCACAAAGGATACATATTTTTGATAATCTTTTATAGCGTATATATCTTTTCCTTTAAAATAAATATTTCCAGAATCTGGTTTTATAAATCTAAGCATACTCTTTGCTATAGTAGACTTACCACACCCAGAAGGCCCTACAAGACAAAAAGATTCGTTTGAAAAAATTTCTAAATTTATATCCTCTAATACGTAGTGTTTTTTATCAAAGGATTTATAAAGATGTTCTATTTTAATCAAGGTCATGTTTTAGAAAGGCACCGCGGGAGCGCGGTGCAAAAAATCTTGGGAGGGGGAGGGAGGGAGTATCTAAACTCGCCTTCGCTTTTTAACTTCATCTTAAAACTTTATGTAATTATTATAAGTCAAATTGACCAATATGTCAATATGAAAAGAAACATATAAGAATATCACAAAAATTATGAAAAATAGATGAAGTTTTCTTATTAGATAGATTAACAAGAATATGGCCCGCCCACTTAGGCGGACCAATTTAAGAAATTATCTTTTACCTTCGTAAGGCTTGAAGCCGTAGAATTCAAATACCTTTAGAGCTGCTGGGGTTCTTAAGAAGTGCAACCAATCTTTAGCTGCTTGTGGGTGTGGGGCTCCTTTTACTTCGGCAGCTGCGTATATTGCTTCGTAGTTGCATTTTGCTGGTATTGGCACAGCCTGTAGTGGGTTGTGATATTGTTTCATTTGAGCTTCTACTTCAGAGTGCCATACCACACCAGCATCAGCTATATGTTCCATAATGGCTAGTGGAGTTTGTCTGTGGTGTATCTCTGTCAATATAGCCTTACCATGCGGACCAAATATGGCGTCCTTTAGCTTCTTGCCACCACATTTTTCAAGGGCATCCTCTATCCTTCTTGCTATACCTTCAAAAGCTGGGTTTGGCATAATTACTTTTACGTCTGGTCTTGCCAAGTCTTGCAAGCTATGTATGTGTTTTGGATTGCCTTTGTAGACTTCTATAGCCAACGTGTTGGTAACGTATGGGGTGAACGTAGAAGCTTCGCAGAAACCATCTTTTATACATTTTTTCACACCAAAAGCACCGCCAGCATATATATCTGGTTTGGCGGTAAATGTCATATCACCTATTGTAAATGTATCGTGGTAATGTTCTATAGCTTGCAAAAGCTTACCTGGGGGTATCGTTATAATAAACACTTTGCCTTTGTACTGAGGGTATTCTCTTTCAAAAGCCTTTATCAGTCTTGTAACAGCAAAATAATAGTTACCACCTACGTATACCACCAAACCATCTTTATTGGCAGCGTTTAGATCACCGTGGAAGTCAACTACGTTATCCACTGGTGGTATCGTAAAGTCAAAGCCCTTATAAACGGCCGGGTTGTTTGTGCTGTGAACATCTGGGCTTACCACTGGCTTTCTGCTCCATGGTGGTGTATGCGGTGGCATTTGATAAGGGTTTAAATCTGTGGTTGCAAAAGCTGCGGCGCCTAACGCCATTACACTTAAAGCTAGTAGAGCTTTTTTCATACTGCTAACCTCCTAACATTTATTTTGGAAAATCTGCTGTACTTATATAGTGGAAGCCTCTTAATTGAAGCTCTGGTATTGTGGCCACTACACCTGGTGTGACTATAGCTTGTGGTATTATATGATTGGTTAAATCTGCAGAAAGCTCGTCATGGGTAAGATGATGTGGGTTTATACCAGCTTTTAAAAGCGCTCCTGCCATTTCCCAGGTTTGGTTGTGACAAGCTAAAAATACTGCACCTCTTTCTATAAGAGCTTCTACGCTGTTGTCTGCTGGTGAGAAAGCACCAGACTCGTCGGTTGGGCTATCCTTTTCAAGCATACCGGGTTTCATCTTAAGCCATACGTTCTTTTTCAATTTACCCTTTGTTAAAGGTGTAATATATGTTTCCCATACATAATCATCGTATATAGCAAAATGAGCGTTGCCATGTGTTGCGCTTACACATAGAAAATCTGGATTTTTATAAGACCATATTTGAGCGTTCATGGCGTTTCTCATTACGTTTAGCCAAGCGCTGTGTATATCGTAGTTATCCCATACTTGTTTTGGACCACCTCTATAATTAAACACCTCATCTAAAGCTTCCCAGTCCCATTGGTTTTTGTCTGTTAGAATCATTGGTAAAGACTTGAAGTTTCTTCTTCTTGGAGCTTTCGCAAGCCTTTCTGCTAGCTCTTTTAATGTCCTAGCACCTTTTGGTATCAGAGCGCCCACTTCTTCGGCTCTGGCAGCTGTAGGATTTAGAGCTGAAGCCACCATACCTGCTCCTAAACCCAATATGGCTCCTTTTAATACGCTTCTCCTACTTTGGTCCATAACGTTTCCTCCTTTTTAGAAAGTTATCTTATAGTTTAACCCTCGTAGCAAATATTATATTATAGTTTTTTCTTAAAAGTCAATAAGTTATAATTATATATTTATAAAGTTTTCAAGATTTTAAAAGCCAAAAAATAAAACATAAATAAAAAACGATATTATAAGAAGAAGTGCTATGCTTGAAAAAGCCAACACAGGGTTTATATTAGACATAACAAAAAACAAAATAGGACCAAAAGAAGAAGAAAGACCATATATGGAGCTTATCCTTACACCCACGTTTTCATCGTTAAACTTTAGAACCGTTATAGCCTTAAAAAATGTCCAGAAAAAACCAGTGGCGGTACCACCTAAGACAGCCAACAAAACACCGTAAATAAATAAGTGTTTTATATGTATAAAAAATACCAAAACAGCAAATATATATACCAAAAGCCAGAAAAATACAGTTATATAAAAACCGGTATTTTCTTTTTCCCAAACAAGACTAAGCAAAAAAGAAGACCCTATGGCGCATAAAAGCCCTATAAACATAAGTATATATACTTCTTTGTTTGGCAAAAGAAGATACGTCTTGAGATACATAGTCATGGAGTTGTTAAAAAATTGAGGGGCTATACTTAAAAATAACAAAGATATCATATATTTTAAAAACAAGCTATCCTTCAAAAAATCTAACTTTTGGGCTTTTAAGAAAACGCTTTTATCTGAGAATTTGTAAAACAAAAATGCACAGGTTATGTATATAAAAATACCAATCAATATCAAAAATCTTTTTTCCTTTAGAAAGAACATTGAAACAACCGCTACAAAATACCCAAGATAACCAAGGATGCTGCTAAAAGAAGATGAAATTTTTGGGTCTTTGGTTTCTAATATTGATATTTGATAAAACAAAAGAGCTTGCATGTGAACGATTGTAAATATCCCAAAAAACAAAGCAAAAATATATTTTTCTTTTGCCAAAAGCCCAAAACTTACGAAAAATGTAGATAAAGAAAAAAAGAACAACGTTTTTACAACGGATAACTGCCTTTTAAGTATAAAGATATTTAAAAATACACCGATGAGGTTAGAAATTCCTATTATAAAAGAGTACGTATATATACTTACACCAAACTCATAAAAGAGTATTGGGAAAAGGACAAGCCCCAGGCCATTTGCAAGGAAAGACTCACCAAACTCGTAAAGGGCAAATAGTTTTGTATTGTTCACTAAATCTCAGTTTATATAGCTTTTAACAAGTTCTAAAGCTTCATCCTCAAAAAATGGTCTTCCATCGTATTTGTTTATATTGGCATGGGGCCTTATGCCGTACATATGAAGAAGCCTTTCAAATTGTTTGGTGGCAGAGCATTCTACCGCTATAAGCTTTTTCCCTTCTACCTCTTTTTTTATATCCTCTTCCGGGAAAGGCTCAAGATATATAACATGTACAAATTTTATATTTAAGGCGTTTGCAATTTCTTTGAGTACATGCTTATTGGAGCCCCAAGAGATAAGGCATATATCGGCATCCTTGTTGCCAAATACTTCGTAAGTCTTTTTAGTGCTTAATATATCCTTTTTCATCTTTTGATACTTTCTTAGTCTTTTATCTTGCATAAGTTTTGTAGTATGAGCATCTTCTATGGTGATGCCTCTTTCGTCGTGCTCGTAAGAACTAGCTTTTACTACGGCATCTTTTGTACCCGGAAAAAGCAAAGGCGATATACCATCTTCCACATTTTGATAACGCTTATAAAGTTTTGGGTCACCTTCATACATCTTGGGAGGTCTTATTTCCTTTATCCTGCTACATATATCGTTACAAGAAGATATATAGTAATTTTCAGCGATATTTTTATCACTTAACACTATGACAGGCACTTGATATTCCCAAGCTAAGTTTAAGGCTTCTTTGGTAAGAAGATAAGAGTCTTCAGCGTCTGATGGTCCTACCACAATTTTACCAAAGTCTCCGTGCCCTGCAAAAATGGCAAAGAGTAGATCAGATTGAGCACTGTAAGTAGGAAGCCCAGTGCTTGGGCCTGGTCTTTGAGCTTCATATATCACCACTGGGGTTTCGCTCATCCCAGCAAGGCTAAGAGCTTCTACCATAAGAGCAAAACCACCGCCAGATGTACCCACCATAGACCTTTTGCCCGCGTAAGCTGCCCCTATTGCCATGTTTATGACAGCTATTTCATTCTCTGGATGTATCACCTTTATGCCAAGCTCATCTTTTTTAGCAGCCAGCGTATGTAAGACCGAAGAAGAAGGAGTCATAGGATAGGCAAAATATATATCAAGCCCACCATCCACGGCACCGTTGGCTACTGCATCGTTTCCAGAAACAAGCTCGCCTTTCTTTTGACCAATTGGCTTTATATCAAACTTTACCACACCTGCTTCATAAGCTTCTTTGTATATAGCTTCGTTTTTATCTGGTTCTTTTAGTTTTCTTACAAAAGGAAGACCCACGTTGTAGTCTATGTTTAAAAGCTTTAAAACACCGCCAAACACCGATGTGCTTTTGAAAAAACTTGGTGCTACTTCCTTAAAAGGCATTACAATAATCTCTTTTGCCTTTGCTATCATATCTTTGTCGGTAACTTCGTTTATTATCCAAAGTGTGTCTTCTTTTGCATCTTCGAGGTGCTCTTTTACAGAACGCTTATCTGTAGCTATTATAATATCGGCTTTTTTGTGAACGCTGTTTATTGGAAAATCAGCCATTCTTATACTTACAAAGTTGTGTCCTCCCCTTATAAGAGACGGATAATCTACATACATAAAAACGTAGTATCCAAGCTCAGTTAAAGCAGAACAAATAAGCCTCCCAGCCTCTTTTATACCAGCTCCAGCTTTTCCTCCAACTATCATCGTCAAATCCATATTTACACCTCCTTGTTATCATTTTATCACAAAGCTTACAACTTACATCTTATCATAAAAACACCTGCAAAGACCGCCAGCTCCTCTCGTAATATATTGTCTCCCAAAGAATAGGATTTAAAACCTATGCTTTTTAAAAGCTCCAACTCTTCTTTTGATAAGCCCCCTTCTGGACCAAAAACAAGAGTATACTCACTGTCTATTGGCAAAACGTTTTTTGGCTTTTCAAAACTATCAAATACAACACCATGACCTTTTAATACCGTATCTTTCAAAGGTATAGGATAATTTAACTTTGGCAAAAAAGAAGGTCTGCTTTGCTTTATCGCTTCTTTTAAAATTTTCTGAAATCTTTGATATTTTTCTAAAAGCTTATTTTTATCTTGAAAGCTTCTTTTGCAAAAAACAGGCGTTATTTCAAACACCCCTCCTTGGACTGCGTAATCTATGATGGTCTCTAAAGTTTGGAGTTTCATGGGTATGCATACGTTTACATATATTTTTACATCTGGTATTTTTGTCTTGTCTTCTAAAAGCAAAAAGCTTTGTCCTGTAAACTTAGCTTCGTATATCCTATCTTCTATAACAAGTTCTATAAGCTCGTTTTCTTCAATGCGCAAGATTTTAAAATGCTTTTTTTCTTCTTCGGAAAGCTCTATAATACTGTTTTTCCTAAAAGCAAAAAACCTATGCATTTTTTACAAAGTATGCACCATCTTTTGAAATTTTCCCATCTAATTCAAGCATCGTAAGTTCCAATGTGAGCTTTTCTTCATCGTAGTTTGTTTTTATTAAAAGCTCATCAAAGGTAGATGGTTTATCAAGATAAGAGAGTATTGGATGTTGGTTTTCTGGCTTTTCATAAGATATTGATAAATCTTCAAAAAGTTGATTTTTGCTTATAAAAAGCCTTGCCACGCCCTCTCTTACGATATTTGCACAACCTTCAAACTCTTCTACAGGGTTTCCTATGTAAGCAAAAACCCTTTTCTTTAGTTTATGTGCCCAGTAAGCGCTTATAAGAGCGCCGCTTTTTGAAGAGGCTTGCATCACCAAAAGAGCCTCTCCCAGTGAAGCCACAATCCTATTTCTCATTGGGAAAGTAAATTTTGACGGCTTTTCAAAGGGCGTAAACTCCGTTAAAAGAAGCCCATTTTTATCTAAAATTTTATCAAATAAATTTGATTTTGCATACAAAAATCCAAAACCAAGCACTGCAACAGTTGGAATACTATACTCCATGGCGCTTTCGTGGGCTTTTTTATCTATTCCATCCGCACCTCCTGATACTATCACATCTTTTATACCAGACACAACTGTTTTTGTCATATTTAAAGCGCTCAACGTTGCTTTTCTTGAGCCTACTATGCTTATGGATTTTCTATTTAAAAGTGTTTTATTACCTTTTAAAAACAACACCGGCGGTGGATCTGGTAGGCTTAGCAAATTTTTAGGATATATTTCATTTTCATAGGTAATAGCTTCAATATTTAATTGTTTTAATTTAAAAATGGTGCTCTTTACGTATTCCTTATCAAAATCTTTGTTAAAAATATTTATGGCCTTGGAGCCCATTATAGACTCCAAGGAAGATTTATCGGCGTTTATTATAGCGTCAGCACCACCAAAATGCCTAAACGCTTTGTAAAGTAGCTTGTTGCCTATTCCTTTGACGGATTTTAGCAACAGCCAGCTTTCGACATTATCCAAAGCACATCTTTTTCTTTAGAATCTTCTATGATACCCCTATCAAAGACCTTCTTATCAACATGTGTAGGAGATAGGGTGTTTATTATATAGTCCATAGCTCTATAGGCCTTTGACGGGTCTCCACAGGTAAACACATCCACAGTAGCAGTTTTGTGCTCTGGCCATGTATGTATAGATATATGAGATTCGGCTAGCAGGATAACACCTGTAGCTCCATGAGGGTTAAACTGGTAAAAATGAGATGAAATTTTTGTAAGCTCTCCAGCTTTTACGGAATTTTCAAGAAGGTGCCTGATATCTTCTTCCCTGTCTATGAGATCAGGGTTTACTCCATAAAGGTCAGCTATAATATGGAGTCCGAGGGTTTTTGCCATTTCTTTACCTCCCTAGATACAAATACTACAAAATGGGAATCGGTCGTGGAGCAACCAGATTGCTCAAAAATACCAGCACCACCCATGCGCTTTCGGAATTTACTATCCTGCTCGCTCATAAAAATACCTCCAGAAAAAAGATAGTTAGTTATTATAACATAATTTCATCTTTGTCAAGGATTTTTTAAAGATGCTATAATTAGATATGTGAAAAAGCTTAAAACAATTGTTTTCTTGCTGGGTCTTTTAGCTTTTAATATTTCAAATACCTACGCCAAAACAAACAACAGGGG
>JAGDWZ010000053.1 GCA_023269915.1 Hydrogenobaculum sp.
ATGGTTTGATGGCGGTGGCCGCTGGTGTTTCCATAGGACTTGGTGCTTTGGGTGCTGGCGTAGGTGCTGGTTCTGCTATAAGAGGTGCCGAAGAGGGTATGGCTAGAAACCCAAACATGGCTGGCAAGCTTCAGACTATAATGTTTATAGGCCTTGCCTTCATTGAAACGTTTGCCTTGTATGCCATGTTATTCTCTATAATATTCGTATTTACCGGTATATTCTCAGGAAAAGCTGGTTTTTAAGTTATAAGCATCGCCGTGGGTAGAGGCGATTATAAGTATCTACCCCTTTGAAAAGAGGTTTTTATGACAAATGCTTTGAAACCACATATATCAAATAGAAAGAGAAAACGTGTAAGCGGCTTTTTAGCTCGTATGTCTTCTAAATCTGGTAGAAATGTAATAAGAAGAAGAAGACAAAAGGGAAGGAAGAGATTAGCTCCTTGAAACACTTGTTAGTAAAGTTTGTAAAGCTTTGGCAGATTTTTGTATCGCCATTGTATCCAAGCTCTTGTAGGTTTTACCCTACATGTTCTAACTATGCTATTTTGTCTATTGAAAAGTATGGTGCTTTTAAAGGAAGTTTAAAAGCTATTTGGCGCATATTAAGGTGTAACCCCTGGAACAGGGGCGGTATAGACTATCCCTGATGGAACAAGTTGATTTAAAAAGGCTAATAGTTGTATTTTTTGCGGTATCTCTTACTATACTAGCTTATCAATATATATCTGAATATTTTTTTAAAAGCCCGAAACCGACACAAATAAGTAAGACATCAAATGTTGAAACCAAAGAAAAACCTAATAATGCAATTTACAACTATAAAGGTGGCATCAATCTTCTTTTAAATGGTCAAAGACAGAGCGCAAATGTGAACAACGGCGTGCTATTGCATTTGAAAGATGCCGATGTTAAGTTTTCGTACAGCGGTGGTAGGATAGTTTATTACTATATCAAAAATTTTAAACAAAACCTTATAACACCCCAAGAGTATGCTTTAAAGATATTTCCTTTGGAAATATACACAGGAGACTCTTCTCTTGATCAGGCTATAAACTTTGATAATTACAACATTTCTGTAAATAAAGATGATGTAAGGATGACGTTAAATTTACCAAATATAAAAGTCGAGAAGGATATTCACTTTGATAAAGAAGGTTTTATATCTCATATTAATATAAGTTTATCTGGATATGATAAGCCTTATTTTGTAATGATTGGCAACAACCTCAACGAAGAAGATTTGCATACCCATCAAGGGCCTGTTTTTGATATAAACGGAAGCGTTAAAAGATTAGATAACGGCGATATAAAAACCTACAAAGCAATAACTGGAAACATATCTTTTGCCGGTGAAGAAAGCAGGTTTTTCTTTCAAGGTTTAAAAGGTCATATAAACTCTATCCAAATATACAAAGAGAGATTGGGAAAAGAAGACTTTACTCTTATGCTTGCATCTTTTAACGGTGAGGCTTTGATGTTTTTTGGGCCAAAAGAATATGATTGGCTTAAGAAAGCTGGTCTTACTGATGTGCTTGATTTCGGTGATTTTAGAATAGTGGTAGAACCTTTGTTTAAATTCTTATATTTTATCTATATAAAAACTGGAAACTGGATAATCTCTATTTTTGTCTTGACGCTTATAATAAGGATATTATTCTTCCCTCTAAATTACAAATCTACACTTTCTATGTCGAAGCTTTCAGAAGTAGCCCCAAAGATGGAAAAAATCAAAGAAAAGTATAAAGATGATCCAGTGAAGATGCAGGAAGAAATTATGAAGCTCTACAAAGAGGTAGGTTTTAATCCAGCCTCTGGGTGTTTGCCTATACTTGTTCAAATACCTATATTTTTCTCCCTTTACAAGGTTATTGTTATAACTGCTGATTTGAAATTAGCTCACTTCTTGTGGATACACGATTTAACCCAGAAAGATCCATATTATATTTTGCCCATCTTGATGGGTATAACGATGATTATGTCTTTGAGACTTACACCAAATCCAGATCCAAGACAAAACTCGGTTATGTATATAAGCTCTATATTTTTTGTTTTTTTATTTGCTTCGTTTCCAGCAGCTTTAGTGATATATTGGACTATAAACAACATACTCAGTTTCTTGCAAACTTATCTTATTAGAAAAGTGCTTTTAAAAGATAAGTTAGGTGCTCCGGTAAAAAGCTCTAAAACAAAATAAAAATGGTATAATGTTAGTATGTTTGAGTTTATAAGGAAACACAAAGAAACCTTTGCTATTTTATCAGGTATAGTAACTGCAGCGTTTTTCCTCTGGAATTTTGCCGCTGGCAACATAACATCTTTGTTTAACAAATCTACAGATTGTGTGGCTACGGTGGATAACAGGTGCATAAGCATAGTAGATTTTAGAAGAGTAGCAATGAGAACAAATCAGCAGATGACCCCTCTTCTAAAGCAAGAGATTTTAAACTCTTTGATAGATGATGAGCTTCTTTATGAAGAGGCAAAAAAAGAGGGGTTTGTTGTATCTGATAAAGAAGTGGCTGATATCATATCCAAAGACCCATCTTTTCAAGTAAATGGTAAGTTTAACTTTGAAAGGTATAAGGCTGTATTGGCAGAAGCTGGTTATACTCCGGAGACTTACGAGTCTTATATAAAAAAGCAGCTTACCATACAAAAATATACGCTTTTTATAACCAACGCTTCATATGTTAGCGATATAGAGTTAGATGAAGCCAACTTGATAAACAATACCTTGCTGTCTGGAAAAGTTTATATAGTAGATCCAAACTCTGTAAATATAAATTATAAACCTACAGAGCAAGAGATAGAGAATTATTACAACTCTCATAAAGATGAGTTTAAAGCTATAAACCCATCTTCAATAATATATTGGGAAACAACGGATAAAAATAAAGCAAGAGAAATTTACATGGCTCTTAAATCTGGCAAGATACCACCAGGGTTCAAGCCTTTTGACGAAAAGACAATGTCAAAACCTTTTGGTGCGGTGTTGAAGTCCCTTAATCCACAAAACCCTGTTTTGGTGGGTAATGTTGGAAATCAAATATATATATTTACATATCAAAATACTAAAAATGCTTCTATCTTACCGTTATCTGAGGTAAAAAATCAAGTTATTCAAGATATTGTAATGGAGAAAAAAATAATGGCTTTAAAAGATTTTGCTAAAAAGATTTACGAGGATTTAAAAGCTAAAAAACCTGTAAATATAAAACCCGTAGCTTTTAACAACTTATCTTTATCCAAGATATCCACTATGGTTGACATCAAATCTTCAGATATAGTGCCTATTATAACTGCTAAAACCCCGGCATTTTTTGGACCTTATGTTTCTTCAAATGGAACTGCTTATGTTATAATGGAGGTAGATTCAAGGACTCAAGGTAAAAACGCTAATTCTCAAGAAACCTTTTCACAGCTTGTAAGCCTAAAGGCAAATGTTTTAATGAATTATCTTATAAAGGATTTAAGAGAGCACGCTAAGATAGATATAAACAAAAACTTATACAACAACCTATGATATGTTAAAATAGTCCTATGAAAGAGAAAGAATTTTTGCTTTGGTCCAAAGATAAAAACGCTATTACCACAGCTTTAGAATCCGGTGTTAAAGCTATAATAGTTGAAAATCCTGAAGAAGCTCAAAATGTTTCAAAGCTTGGTAAAGTAGATACGTGGTTGTTGGGAGAAGACATAGAGTATATAAAGATTTTAAATAAGGACGATGAGATAAAAGCTGCAAAATCCCCAAAAAAAGTGTTGGTAGAAACCACAGATTGGACTATAATTCCTTTAGAAAACATAATAGCCCAAAAAGAAGATGTCTATGTAATAGTAAAATCTGAAGAAGAAGCCAAAACCGCTATCAACATATTAGAAAAAGGGGTGAAAGGCGTTGTATTAAAGAACCCAGATTTAAACCTTATAAAAAAAATATCAAATGTAGTAGAGCCAAAAGAAAAGTTAAATCTTGTGGAAGCTGAAATTTTAAGAGTGTTGCCGGTAGGTATGGGAGATAGAGTATGTGTGGATACCACGTCTATATTAAAAAGAGGGGAAGGTATGCTAGTGGGTAATTCTTCTGGTGGTATGCTTTTGGTAGCAGCGGAAACTGAAGAAAACCCTTACGTAGCCTCAAGACCTTTTAGAGTAAACGCTGGTGCTGTGCATATGTATATAAGAACTCCAAACAATAAAACTATATACCTATGTGAAGCAGAAGCTGGAAGGCCCGTAATAGCTTATGATAAAGACGGCAATGGAAGGGTAGTTTACGTAGGAAGAGCAAAGATAGAAAGAAGACCTATGCTTTTGGTAGAAGCTACTTCAAACGGTAAAAAAATATCTGCGGTACTTCAAAATGCCGAGACCATAAGACTTGTGACACCTTTAGGAGAGCTTATATCCGTAGTGGATTTGAAAAAAGGTGATAAGGTTTTAGGATATATAGAGCAAGAAGGAAGACATTTTGGTATGAAGGTGGATGAAACCATCACAGAAAAATGAAATACCTTGCACCTTCCATTCTTTCTGCTGATTTTTGGAATCTTGGGAAAGATATAGAGGCTACTTTGAAAGGTGGTGCTGATATAATCCACTTTGATGTAATGGACGGTGCATTTGTACCAAACATCACGGTGGGTCCTTACGTTTTGGAATGTTTAAAAGAAAAACTTCCAGATGTTACTTTTGATGCTCACCTTATGATAAACAACCCAGACGCTTATATAAAAGATTTTGTAGAATCAGGTGCCTCGATGGTATCTGTTCATATAGAAAATGTACCTCATATACATAGGACCATTGAGCTTATAAAAAGCTTAGGAGCTAAGGCTGGTGTTGCTATAAATCCCGGTACTTCTTTAGATGCTATTGATGAAATCCTCTACTATGCTGATTATATCCTTGTTATGTCTGTAAATCCAGGTTTTGGCGGGCAGAGTTTTATAGAGCGCTCAATTTATCGTGCTAAAAGCCTAAAACAAAAGATTTTGGAAAATGGTTTAAACTGTCTTATAGAAATGGATGGTGGTTTAAAGTTGCAAAATCTATATCTTGTAAAAGAATATGTCGATATATTTGTAATAGGCTCTGGTATTTTTAAAGAGAAAGATATAACATCTATTACCAAGCAAATAAAAGATTACTTAAATGTTTAAGAATATAAAACCATTCATTGTAATGGATATTCTAAAAAAGGCATCAGCATTTGAAGATGCTATACATCTTGAGATTGGAGAACCTGATTTAGCTCCTTCTTCAAAGGTTTTAAAGGCTATAAATAGCGCTTTAGAAAAAGGATATTTTGGCTATACCGAAGCAAAAGGTCTAAGGGCTTTAAGAGAAGCTATCGCAACACATTATAAATATTTTTACAACGTAGATGTTTCCCCTGAAAGGATTATTGTTACTACAGGTTCTTCAGGTGGTTTTTCTTTGGTGTTTGGGCTTTTAGAAGGAAAAAAAGTTGCTTTGCAAGACCCAGGATATCCATGTTATGAAAATATAGCTTACGCTTTTGATAAAAGCGTTGTAAAAATACCAGTTTGTGAGGATACCAACTTTCAAATCACAAAAGAGCATTTAAAAAATATAGATTTTGACCTGCTTTTAATATCGTCTGTTTCAAATCCAACGGGTGTTGTTTACGATGAATCCAATTTAAAAGATATTGTTGAATTTTGTCGTAAAAATAACAAAGTTTTTGTGTGTGATGAGATATACCATGGACTTGTTTATGATAAAAGCATAAAAACAGCCCTTTCTTTTGATGACAATGTGTTTGTTGTAAACAGCTTTTCTAAGTTCTTTTGTATGCCAGGTTTTAGAATAGGCTGGATAATAGCCCCTCAAAAGTATGTGGAAGATATTGAGAGACTTTCTCAAAACATGTTTATAAGCGCCCCCATATTATCTCAATACGCTGCCGTAGAGGCTTTTGATTACAATTATCTTAATTTTGTAGTAGATACTTTCAGACAAAGAAGAGACTTTCTATACAACGAACTAAAAAATATCTTTGATATCCCAGCAAAACCAGAGGGAGCTTTTTACATATGGGCAAACGTATCAAAATACGGTATGAAATCAAAAGAGTTTTGCGATTTTATCTTTGAGAAAACAAAAGTTGCCATCACACCAGGAATAGATTTTGGTACCAACAAGACGGACGATTTTGTAAGGTTTTCTTTTGCAAAAGACATAAGCCAGTTAAAAGAAGCCGTGGTTAGGATAAAAAACATGCTATAATTTGAATAAAACATGTTTAGAGAGGAGAAGAAACCATGAAAGATGTATATTTTATGGAGAGAGACCCATATGCACCTATAAGACATTGTTATGGGATTAGCAAAATCCTCTATGAGGGCAAATCAAAATATCAAGAAATTCAAGTGGTGGAGTCTCACTATTTTGGCAAGATGTTAATCCTTGATGGTGTTGTCCAATTTACAGAAAAAAATGAGTTTTTTTACCACGAGATGCTTACCCATCCTGTTATGTTTGCCCATAAAAACCCAGAAAATGTACTTATAATAGGCGGAGGAGACGGCGGTATTCTAAGGGAGGTGCTAAAGCATAAGTCTGTTAAAAAAGCTGTGCTTGTTGATATTGATAAAGATGTGGTAGAAGTGTCCAAAAAGTTTTTTCCAACCGTAGCTTGTTCGATGGATGACCCAAGGGCTATTATACTAAATGAAGACGGTTTTAAATACATTCAAGATTATAAAAATGAGTTTGATATAATCATAGTAGACTCTACGGACCCTGTTGGTTTCGCGCACGTACTTACCACAGAAGAGTTTTTTAAATACGTGTTTGAGGCTTTAAGAGAAGATGGTATATACGTTGGACAATCAGAGTCTTTGCATTATCATCTTGATATAGTGGTGCGCTTTCAAAAAGCGCTAAAAAAGAGCTTTCCAATAGTGGATCTTTATACTACCGTTATACCAGTTTACGCTGGTTATTGGTGGACGTTTTCAGTAGGTTCTAAAGTTTACAATCCAAGAGAAATATCAAGAGACGTGGATGTGGAAACGAGATTTTACTCGGATGAGATTCACAAAAACGCCTTCTTGCCACCTAATTTTTATCAAAAGGTTTTAAACGGCACTTTTAAATACTAAACAATAAGGAGAGTTTATGAGAGTTTTATTGGTAGGTTGGGCACCACCTTCTGAACCACAAAGCGGTGAAGATAAACACATATACATACTTGCCAAAAATCTGAAAACTTTAGGGCATCATGTAGAAGTGTTTACGATATTACCACCTTTTATGCTAGGTAAGCAGAATGAATACGATCTTTTAAACGCTCAATACGATGGTATAACATACAACGTTTTTACCAGAAAGGATTGGTTTTTGTATCAGCATGGATACTCCCCTATGACAGAAGTTTATGAAGAACCTACCACTCAGATTTGGTTTAAATTCCTAGCTATGAAACCAGATTGGGATTTTATACATTTTCAGTCTATTATGCCTCTTTCTATAATAGAAAAAACAAAACAGCTTGGATACAAAGTTTTAAGCACCATGCACTCTATGTATATTTTAGAACCCTCTTGGCACATGTTTTCCACTTACAAGTACGAGCAAAATCATTTTCAATGTATAGCCCAAGATGAATTTACCCCAGAAAGATTTGTAGAAGAATACAACGTTATGATGGGTCTAAACCTTACAGAATCTCAGAAAAAGGTAGTGGCTGTAGAGATGAAAAGAAGACTTGATTACGGCAAATATCTTATGGAGGACATAATAGACTTAAACATATCAAACGGGGTTTACGGGGCTTTTGCTGTTTTAGACTTTGGTGTAAAACCAGACAACATAATAAACTTAGTTTTGCCAGAGCAAGGTTTTGCTGCAAACCAAAGAGACGAGAAAAAAACAAAAGAAATAATAGAAAAAGCAAGGTTAAAATACTCAAAACCAAGAGAGAAAACAATCTTTGCCTTTTTATCAAATTGGCAAGTGACAAAAGGCCATCACATTATATTAAAAGCTGTGGATTATCTGAGGGATCTAGAAGGTAAATTTGAAGTAAGGCTTTATGGGAACCCAGAGATAAACCCAAACTATAAATATTTTATGCTAAGTCTTTTTAAAGATAAATTTATAAAGTCTCATGTTAGAGTGATGGGTATATACACACATGCTCAATTAGACAGTATATGCGATGAGATACATATACACATAAATCCACACATCTGGGCGGCTGGTCCTACCACAGCTTTTGGTGAAACCTCTCAAAGAGGTGTTATGCAGATGTGGACCAAAGGTAGGCATTCGGATATTTTTGAAAAGTTTAACGAAGAGATGATGTTTAATAGAAAGCTCCTTAGCGAAGATATAAGCCAAAAGCTAAAGCATATAAATAGGTATTACTTATCAGAAGATAACTTAAATTATATAAAAAATAAGTTTAAGGTTTTTAACATAAACAGCTATAAAGACCAAGATGAAAAGCTTAAAAACTATATATTGGAATGCGGAGACCCAGAGGACTTGGCAAAAAAGATGAGATTTTTTATAGAAAACAAAGATTACAACATATTTGATGATTGGTATTACCTTATAGGGTACGACATGGAAAATCCACCACCACTGCCAGAGATATCCGATACTAAAAAATACGTAGAGCTTATATATAAGTGAAAAAAGAGGATTTGCCAAAAGTATTTAAGATTTTAAAAAAAGATTACGAAGAAAACCATGCTCCTGTTGTGACCTTAGTAGCGCAAACTACAAAAGACCCCTTTAGGGTACTTGTATGCGCTCTTTTATCCACAAGAACAAAGGATGAAACCACTTCAAAAGTTTGTGAGAGATTTTTTTCTAAAATAAAATCTATAAACGATTTGTACAATATAGATGAAGAAGAGTTAAAACAGCTTATATACGGCGTTGGCTTTTACAATACAAAAGCCAAAAACTTAAAAATATTGGCAGATATTGTATCAAAAGAGTATAATGGTGTTATCCCCAACACCCAAGAAGAGCTTATGAAGTTGCCAGGTGTTGGTCTAAAAGTAGCAAACTTGGTGTTGGCAGAAGGATTCGGTATACCAGCTATATGTGTAGATATACATGTGCACCGTATTACCAACAGATGGTGTCTTATAAAGACTAAAACTCCGGAGCAAACCGAAAAAATGCTAAGGGAAATATTGCCCAAAAAATACTGGATTGAAATAAACAGATATTTGGTATCGCTGGGTCAGCGTATTTGCAAGCCCCAAAAACCTCTTTGTAAGATATGTCCTATCGAGAGCTTTTGCGGAAAATGTATTGAAAAATAGAACCAATAGATACTATAAAAAGATTAACCCCTAAGGCTACCACTCCTATAAAAATTGGGCCAAAACTTGTGGGCATCAAAACGTTTTGTATAAGACCAAAATGATTTACCGCTTCTAGCTCGTATATACCTACTACTATACCGGCTAAGAGACCAACGAGCAAGCTTTCTTTGTTTAGGTTTTTTATGAAAAGCCCAAGAAAGATGGAAGGAAGCGTCTGAAGTATAATAATGCCTCCTATTAGCTGTAGGGCTATTGCAAAGGTAGGTGGTACTAAAAACACAAACATAAGAGGTATTAGTTTAAATAAGAATGAAAACCATTTTGCCAGCTTTGTTTCATTAGAAGGATTTGAAAGCTTTAGTTCTCTCAAGATATTTACCATAAGGTTTGAACTAGCTATAGCCATTATAGAAGCTGGGACTAAACCACCTATAAATATTCCAAGTAAAGCCACACCGCTAAACCACTGAGGCATTGTTGATGTTATTAAAACTGGTACCACAAAAGAACCTCTTGCAGCGGGCGGTATATGGTTTAACATATCCATAGCCGGTTTTACTTCGTATATCAAAACCCCAAAAAGAGCCAAAATAGCTAATCCAATCCCATAAACAGGTAAAAACGCTATAGATTTTTTTAATACTTTTACATCGCTGGAGCTAAGACATCCAGTAATAGCGTGCGGGTACAAAAAGAGTGCCAATGCACTCATCAAAGATAGGCTTATATATGCGCTTATGAGCTTTGGATTTAAACTTGCGTATTCTTTTTTTATATTAAAAGCCTCATAAAACCCATGATAATGAAGCGGTATATAGACAATAAGAATAAGTACGGTACCAAGTATCAGAAAATCTTTTAAAACCGCTGTCAAAGTAGCTCCTCTAAGACCAGATTTGTAAGTAAACCAAGAGAGTATTAAAAATGCTATACTAAGGGAAATTTCGTTTAAAAGGTTTTGATTTATACCTTTAAACTGCATCAAAAGGGTGGCAAGTACCACCTTCATTCCAACTATTTGAAGTGCTATGTATGGAAGTTCAGCCAGTATGCCTACTATTGCTATTGTTATAGCTAAAGCTTTTGAGTTGTATCTGTCTTTTATAAAATCCACCGCCGTTATATGACATTTTTCTTTTGAAATGGCGAAAAACTTTGGCATTACAGCCAACGCTACCCCAAATCCCATTGCTACATAAGGTACTGCGAAGAAAAATACAGGTCCTTTTGCGAAAAGCCCGGATGGTACAGCTATAAATGTGTAAGCGGTAAAAAGGTCAGCCCCTATCAAAAACCATAAGAGCCATGCCCCAAACTTTTGGCCCCCCAAAGCCCACTCGTGAAGCAAATCCAAATCCCCTGCTCTAAAATCTTTTCCTTTTAAACCAAGATATGAAAATACTATGAAAAGTATTACAAAAACTGTTATACTAACCATCGTCTTTACCCAAAAACACTGCTAAAGCGTAAAATATTGATGTTATTATAAGCATAAGTATTTGAAACCAATAAAAAAACGGTAACCCTAACAATTCTGGGCTTTTGTGGTTATAAAAAAATACAAGTATGTACACTATGCTTGGTATAAGCAGCAATATATAGTACATAGATAACTATTATATCAATTTTATTTTTATGCTTTTAGGAAAAATTTGATAGAATATATGTTATGATAGCTATTGAAGATTTTACAAACAAAGATTTTAAAAGCTCTAAAACCCTTGAAAAGATTTTGAATAGAGCCAAGGTTTTTGAGCAAGATTATCTTAATAAAGTAAGGGACATTATAGATAACGTCATAAAACACAAAGACGAAGCACTTTATAGGTATGCTTTAGAGTTTGACAACGTAGACCTTAGAAAAGAAGGCTTAGAAATACCTAAAAAAGCTTTGAAAGAAGCTTACGATACCATAGACAATAAAACAAGAGAAGCTATAGAGGTTGCCTACGAAAGAGTTTATAAGTTTCACGAGAATCAGAAGGAAAAATCTTTTATCGTGGAAGAAGAAGGTATTATTTTAGGTCAGAGGGTTTTACCAGTAGAAAGCGCTGGGCTTTATGTGCCAGGTGGTAAAGCCGCTTATCCTTCGTCGGTTATCATGAATGCGGTTCCTGCAAAAGTGGCTGGTGTACCAAATATATACATGGTGTGTCCGAAGCCCACTAAAGAGGTTTTAGCGGCCGCTTATGTTTGCGGTGTAGATAGGGTTTTTAGAATAGGTGGGGCTCAAAGTATAGCCGCTTTGGCCTATGGTACCGAGACAGTGCCCCCTGTAGAGAAGATAGTAGGGCCCGGCAATATATATGTTGCCACTGCTAAAAGGTTAGTATATGGTATAGTGGGTATAGACATGATAGCTGGTCCCTCTGAAGTTCTTATAATAGCAGATGCTAGTGCAGACCCTGCTTTCGTAGCTATGGATATGTTATCTCAAGCTGAACATGATGAGTTAGCAAGTGCCATTTTGGTGACCAACTGCGAAGATTTAGCTTACAGCGTAGCAAAAGAAATAGATAATTTTTTAACTCACTTAGAAAGAAAAGATATCGCTTCAAAATCAATAGAAAATTACGGAGCAATATTTATAGTAAAAAATTTGGAAAAAGCCTGTGAGTTGTCTAATGTAATAGCTCCAGAACACCTTGAAATAAACACAGAAAACCCTTTTGAGCTTTTGGGATTTATAAAAAACGCCGGAGCAATATTTTTAGGAGAATACACCGTAGAGGCTTTAGGAGACTATTGTCTTGGACCTAATCACACATTACCAACCGGTAGAAGTGCAAGATTTTCTTCTGCTTTGGGGGTTTATGACTTTGTAAAACGCTCATCTATACTTTTTGTATCAAAAAGAGGTTTTGATAAAGTAAAACATCATGCTTACAATCTAGCAAAATCTGAAGGCCTTCACGCTCACGCTTCTTCTATAGAGTTGCGAGGTTTATGAAAAAGCTATTTTTTCTAACATGTGCTGGGTTTTTGGTATACTCTTGCGCTCCCATTACAAAATGCAAACCTTACCATAAAGAAAGCATATCTATACCGCAAAACTTCAAGGCTAATGCTTATGTTTCTTACGGTATTTTAAAATATCCTGTCTCTTTGGTAAAAGCCAAAGACAATTATACTCTAGAGACTTTTATAGGGAATCTTAATTTTAAAAACAATCTTTGCTTTGGCGGTGGATGTGTAGATATTCCAATAGATTTGTCTAAGCTTATTTACGGGGATGTAATAGATAAAGAAGATAAAATATCTTGCAAAGATGGTTATACAATATACAAAGGTGGAAACAGCTTTTATAAGAAAATGGTATATGTAAAAGATGGTAAACTTTATAAAATGGACATTTTAAAACCAGATGGCACGAAAGAGATTAGCGTATATTTCAAAGATAGGTCAAAAAAAGGCTATTATAAAAAATTAGAAATCAAAAACGATAGTTTGGATTTTAATATAGATATAGAGGATATACAAAGCATATGAACATATTGGATGGAAAAGCTTTAGCCAAAAAGATAAAACACAGTATAAAAGAAGAGGTAAAGAGTTTTGGTAGAAAACCAAAGCTTGTGGTGGTATTGGTAGGAGAAGACCAAGCTAGCTTAGTGTATGTGAAAAACAAGGTGCAGGCCTGTGCAGATGTTGGTTTTAGCTCACAGCTTGATATGTTTGAAAAAGATGTAGAAGAAAATGTATTGCTAGACCATATAAGGCGATTAAATGAGCAAGAGGATGTAGATGGTATTTTGGTTCAGCTTCCACTGCCTTCTCATATATCCATGCATAAAGTAATAGATGCTATAGACCCTTCAAAGGATGTGGATGGTTTTCATCCAAACAATATGGGTAAGCTTTTCTCTGGAGATTTGGAAAAGGCCTTTATTCCTTGCACACCTCTTGGTATTAAGCTTTTATTGGATGAATACAACATCGATGTAAAAGGCAAAAATGTATGTATAGTGGGGGCTGGTTTTATAGTGGGAAAACCTCTTTCTATGCTTATGCTTTCTTACGATGCAACGGTGAGCGTTTGCCATAAATATACAAAAGATATTGTAGAATATACCAAAAGCGCCGATATACTAATATCAGCTACAGGAGTGCCTTTTCTTATAAGGGATTTTATGGTAAAAGATGGTGCTGTGGTAATAGATGTTGGTATTTCAAAGGTAAACGGCAAGATAGTAGGAGATGTTGATTTTGAAAGTGTGTCTCAAAAGGCTTCTTTTATAACGCCGGTTCCAGGTGGCGTGGGTCCCATGACAGTAGCTACCCTTCTTTTAAATACGTTAAAAGCTTACAAACAGCGTCTATGAACGACAAGTTTTTGATAGACAAAACAAAGGAAATATTAAAAACTTACAATCTTTCTCCAGACAAACACCCTCCCAAACTTTCAAAAGAAGAAGCCACAAAGATAGTTGATACGCTAAGAGAACTTATAAACTATCACGATTATAGGTATTATGTCTTGAACCAACCAGTTATATCTGATTCTGAGTACGATGCTTTGTATAAGTTTCTTAAAAATATAGAAGAAACCTATCCTGACCTAATAACCCCAGATTCTCCAACTCAAAGGGTATCTTCTGATATATCAAGCACATTTCCTCAGGTAAAGCACTTGGCTCCTATGCTATCTTTGGACAACACTTACAACGAAGAGGATTTAAGAGATTTTGACAGAAGGGTAAAAGAACTAAGTGGAAAAGATCATATAGAGTACTGCGTTGAACCAAAGTACGATGGGGCTGGTATATCGCTTTTATATGAAAACGATATCTTTGTAAGAGGGGCCACCAGAGGAGATGGCGAAGTAGGCGAGGATATTACTAAAAACTTAAAAACTATAAAAACCATACCTCTTAGAGCGTCTTTTTCAAAACAAGGTATGAGGCTTTTAGAAATACGAGGAGAAGTAATAATAAACAAAGAAGATTTTAAAAAGATAAACGAAGAAAGAATTTCAGAAAATCTTCCACCCTATGCAAATCCAAGAAATTTGGCAGCTGGTTCTATAAGGCTTCAAGATCCTCAGGAAGTGGCTAAAAGACCTTTAACTGCTTTGGTATATCAAATCACTTACGTAGAACCAAGCACTGCTATGCCAAAAACCCATTACGAAGCTATTAAGATGCTTCACGAGATGGGTTTTAAAACACCTTTTTTGGATATGAAGCTTTGTAAAAATATTGAAGAGGTTATTGATTATTGCAAATATTTTGAAGCCAAAAGAGATTCTCTTCCTTATGAAATAGATGGAATGGTTATAAAAGTAAACGATATATCGCTTTACGATGAGTTAGGTTTTACATCCCATGCACCAAGATGGGCTACAGCTTTTAAATTTAAGGCAAAGCAAGCTACTACTGTTATTTTAGACGTAGTGTTTAGCGTTGGAAGAGTAGGCAATATAACGCCGGTAGCGAAGTTAGAGCCAGTATCTTTGGGCGGTGTTACTATATCAAGCGTTTCTTTGTTTAACGAGGATTTTATAAGGGAAAAAGATATTCACATAAAGGACACTGTAATCATAGAAAGGGCTGGTGAAGTGATACCGTATGTGGTAAGCGTGGTAAAAGAGGCAAGACCAAAAGATGCCAAACCGATAGTTTTCCCAGAGTACTGTCCTTCTTGTGGCTCTAAGCTTGTGAAAGCACCAGGGGAAGTGGCTTGGAGATGCGTAAATATATCCTGCCCAGCTCAAGTGGTTTTGAGGATTAGGCACTTCGCATCGAAAGATGCCATGGATATAAAAGGTCTTGGTGAGGCTGTGGCTCAACTTTTATACGACGCAAAGCTTGTTAAGAATATAGCTGATCTTTATTATCTAAAATTTTCTGATCTTGTAAGACTTCCAAGGTTTGCCAAAAAATCTGCTCAAAATCTCATAGAAGCCATAGAAGCTTCTAAAAGAAGAGGTCTTGCAAGGGTACTTTACGGTCTTGGGATAAGATATGTAGGGCTTACCACCGCTAAAAAACTAGCCTCTTACTATAAAGATATATGGAATATCGTAAAAGCCTCGGAAGAAGATTTAAGAAACATAGAGGATATAGGAGATGTGGTGGCAAGAAGTATAAAAGAATTTTTTAGCTTAGAGCAAAATACAAACATAATAAAAAGATTAGAAGATGCTGGAGTGCTACTAAAAGAGGTTTCTGAAGCAAAATCTAATAAGCTTGCTGGTCTTCAGTTTGTTTTTACAGGCACCCTTTCTTGTTGTACCAGAGAGGTGGCTAAACAAATGGTAGAGTCTTTGGGAGCTAGTACTTCTGATAGCGTAAGTCATCATACATCTTACCTTGTGGTGGGACAAGACCCTGGCGCTACGAAGCTAAGAAAGGCAACCATGCTTGGTGTTAAAACCATAAACGAAGAGGAGTTTTTAAAGCTTTTAGAAGAGAGCAAGTAAAGGAGGAGGGTTATGACAGATTTTGATATTTTTGTTGCTTATAAAATTAATAAAGCAAAGTTCAAGTATTACTTTGTTTGATTTGGTAAAGGTTGTTAAAGAAGCTAGTGTTTTGTTTAATGAGAAAGTAACTGCCCAACTCAAAGATATAGATATTTTTGACAACATATTAAAGCTAGATGACGATATTCCAGTTTTAGAGTTAAAAAAGGTACTTATAGGAATTAAAGAGAATTTGTATGGATCTTACATTAGGACCTCTAGTATTATGATGATAAACTCTATCAAAGAGCAATTTGTTGATGCTGAACACATATCTGAGGAAGAATTGAAATATATAAACGATCTTTTGATAGCCTTTTGGATATGCAGAGGCTTTACAATTTTATCAAGCATTTTACAAAAGCTTTGAAAGTTCCTAACTTAGCGGATGAGATTAATCAAAACATTACTCAAGAGAAAATAAGAAAGATGATGGAAGAAAAGTCTAATAAAAGGCTTAACATAATAAAAGAAATAGAGGATACACAGATAAAAATAATAGATTTAAAACGAGAAAAAGATAAGATTATCAACAAAATCACTGGCAAAAGCAAAGATATAGAATTTCATATAAAAGCCCTAGAAGAAAAACTAGGGCTACTAAGAAAACAATTTAAAGACTTAGTTTAATGTTATGGTTTTATATAGATAAAGCCTTCTTTTTCAAGTTTGTTTATATCTATAAGCGCACCTTTAACTGGTTTAGCAAAATCTCCCATCATGTTTTTTGTGATGTGAAATTTATGCATAGTATTTTCACACACATGAAACTGTATTCTCCCATCACTTTGTTTAACAAACTTCTCAAAAGCTTTTTCCTCTTTTGAGTTTTTAAGCATATACTTAATGGTAGGGCCCCAAATTTCTACTACCACATGAGCTTCCTTGTTTTTTGAAGTATGCTCTAAAATATTGTTTACCATTTTTAGGCTTTTAGGATTATGAAAATCCAATACAACGTTGAGAGGCTCTCCAAAGCCTGTAAAAGAAAACGCCAATCCAAACACCAAAGTTAGTATGTATAAACTAATTCTTTTCATATTCCCAATATACAACTAGTTAGCCTGAAATACAATGACAACTGTCATTCGCTATATAGGTCTTTTACAAGCTCTTCTTTTATTTCTTGCGGTATCTCTTGCTTTATCTTAATATCTTTGTATTCTATCTCTATAAAAGCCTTTTCATTTTTGAAAAGCTCTTTTTGAAGATTGTCAAAATCGAATTTTATAAAATGTATCGTGGCGGCTTTGCCAAACTTGTAATCCATGTCACTTTGTTCGTTTGCTTTTGCTTTTATCTTATGGTCTTTAAAAGATATAAATATACCGTCGTGTATACCTACTAACTCCTTTAGCATTTGCTTTCTTTTTTCATCGTCTGGTATTTCTATAAAAAAAGTGGCGCTAAGTTGGTTTTGTTCTGGTATCAAATCGTTGTAAACTTCTATCTCAAAGTTTATATCCTCATCCTTTATCATGCGCTCAGCCCTAATCATCTCTTGTATTTGAAACCATACGCTAAATGTATTTTCGAAAAATATATGAAACATGTCTTGCAAAAAGATGCTTCTTTTTTTCTTTAATTCCAAAAGCTCTTTTACTTTTTCTGGTCTTACCTTTTCGTATTCGTATAAGTTTAATATGTCTTCAAAGGCTACTTTTTTCATACGCTATCTCCATATGCCATAGATAATACTTCTATTGGGCTTTTAACTACTTTTGATGTGTTAAGTTCTATAAAGTTTCCAGCCAATGGGCAATCTGATACCACCAAATCCGCCTTTTGATTTAAAATATTCTCAAAAAGAGGCTTGCCCACGTTTACAGCCATATCAAACGTATCTTTTTTAACACCAAAAGTTCCGTCGTGTCCAGAGCATATTTCTACTATTCTTACTTTTGTATTTGGTATCATTCTCATGAGAGCGGCCGATTTGTAACCTACTCCCAAGGATTTTAAATGACAGGCTATATGGTAGTCTATTTTACCCATAGGATTTTTAAAATCTTTGTTGAAGAGGTTTTCTTGGTTTAGAGCAAATAGATAATCTCCTATTTCATAGGTTTTTTCTGATACTTCTTTTGCTTCATCGGTTCTTAAAAGCAGTGGATACTCGTGCTTTATTTGTAAGGCGCATGTGGGTACTGGTACTATTACATCGTATCCATTTCTAACGTAATCTATCATCATGTCTACATTGTATTTGGCTTTTTTGATAGAGCTATCCAAATCTCCTATGTCAAAAAACGGTATACCACAGCAGTTTTGTTCTGGCACTTCTATATGAATGTTGTTTTTGTAAAGCACATGAAGCAAAGCTTTACCTTTTTCTAAGAAGTTGTAATTTAACAAGCATGTGTAAAATAAAATCGCTTTTCTTACCGGATTTTTGACTGGTACTAAGTTATCTTTTAAAAAGCTTGTAAAAGTTTGATCATTTATAGGGGGTAGCTTTGCTCTTTGGTCTATGCCTGCAGTTTTTTCCATTATAAGTCTTACGGGTTTTATATCCATTGTTTTGTTTGCTATTTTTGAAAAAGGCACGGATATTTTTCCTACTAAGTCAGTGTTTAACATTAATTTATCGGTTATCTTTGCACCTTTCTTTTTAAATTTTATAGCTTTATATCTTAAAGATAGGTGTGGAAAATCAAGTTTCCATTCGTGAGGCGGTGTGTATGGACATTTGAAATAACACTGTTTGCAATGAAAACAAAGCTCCAATGGTTTTTCTAACTCTTCTTTTGTAAGGGCTTCTATGCTATCGTTTTTTTTGTCTACTGCATCAAAAAGCGCTGGAAAAGACGGACAAAAATTTACGCACATTCTGCAGTCTTTGCATTTTGAGTAAACCCTTTTGGCTTCCTCATAAAGAGCTTCTTCGTCGTAAAATTTGGGATCGTCTAAGTTGAAGTTGAACTCCTTTAATCCACCTATTGATAATTCAGACATATATACTCCTTATATATTAAAATCTTTAAAATTTGTTGATATAGCTGGGCTTTTGCCCAGCTTTTTGTTTATTAACCTTTTACGCTTTCCAATACTTTTTGGAATCTTCCTGCGTGAGATTTTTCGGCTTTTGCCAAGGTTTCAAACCAAGCGGCTATATCATCAAAGCCTTCTTCTCTTGCGGTTTTTGCAAAACCTGGATACATCTCAGAGTATTCGTAAACTTCGCCTGCTACGGCTGATTCTAGCATTTCTTCTAGGGTTGATATTGGTTTGTCTGTAGCTGGGTCTACGCCGTTGTACTTTCTGAGATAGTCAAGGTGTCCAAAAGCGTGTCCTGTTTCACCTTCTGCTGTTTCTCTAAAGTTGTTAGCTACATCAGGATATCCTTGAATATCTGCCTCTCTTGCAAAATATAGATATCTTCTGTTTGCCTGGGATTCCCCAGCGAATGCATGTTTGAGACACTCTAGTGTCTTTGTGCCTTTTAAGTCCTTGCTCATAGGCCTTACCTCCTTTAAAATAAATTTTAATTTAGAATTATTATTAATAATAATCTTTAAAATCCAAAAAAACAATGACTATATGTCATAAATCTTTAATGTTTTGATAAAATTATATGAAATTTTTATATTGTAATGTTAAGATATATTTTATGAGAAATAGATTTTTTTTAATATCTGGAATGATGGTGTTAGTTTTTATTTTTTCTAGCTGTTCTCCGCAAACCATAAATAACAACAACCCAGAAATGGTTTTAAAGCATTTTATTAAAGATGTTGAAAACGATAATTTTGATGATGCTATAAAATTCTTAAACCCAGATACCGTATCTTCCAGAGGTAAAATTTGGGCCCGAAGATGGGTTAAGCTAAACTCCTACAACATAAAAAGCATAAAAGTAGAAGATATAAGAGTGTTAGGTGGTACGGCTCACGCTAAAGTGGAGATTTTTTACAAAGATGGTAAAACAAAAGATACGGCTATAGACCTTATAAAAAACAATGGTACTTGGTATATAAGTCCATCTTTTAGTTTCAAGGAGGAAAAATAGATGAACAGTTTAAGTATATGGGAAATTTTTAAAAATTTGTTTGACTACACCCAAGCTTTTCTTATAAAAAAACCAGGGCCTATTATAATATATATAACGCTTGTGCTTCTTTTTTCTTTAATAAACAATTTTATCCCAAAGGATTTGGTGCTTATAAACGTTTCGTTTTCTATATTTTGGACTATAATTTCAAACGCTTTTCTAATAAATATAGGTCATATTGTAAGAGACAACAAAGACGTTATATCTTTTGAAAAAGCCATAAAACAAAAACAAACTTTAGAGTTTTTTACAGAATACCTCAAAGAGTCTTTAGGTATGCTTTTGGGTAACGTCTTGGTGTTTTTTATAATTTTTATAGGCGAAGCTTTGGTGTTAAACTTTAGTGGGCTTTTGACAGCACTTTATGCTACCAAAAATCATTACGATTTTTTTGCGGTAAACTACAATCTACCTATGGGGCTTGCTTTAGCGTTTATGTTAATTACACTTTCTATGATATCTTATGTGGCCCCGTATGTTTATGCAGGTGTTTACGCTTCTGATAGTTTTTTAGAGGCTTTTAGTAGAGTGTTTGATTTAATATCTTTTAGTATTTGGAAAAAAACCTTAAACCTTCAATATTTTTTTGATGTAAGCATGTGGTTTGTTTACTCCACTATGGTAATTGTTATGATATTACCGCTTATGTTTTATGCTATTGTTGCCCCCTTAGGACTTATAATATTAGCTATATATATCATACAATTTCCTATGTTTAGTGTTATGATAAGATATTGGAGAAGCGATAAGTATGATGCAATATGACAATATATCGTTTTATAAAAAAGGTTTTACCCTTATAGAGCTTTTAGTAGTAATAGTAATAATCGGTATACTATCTGCTATCATAATTCCTCGTATCACGAATAGAATTGGAGAAGCAAAGATAAAAGCTACAAAAGTCCAGC
>JAGDWZ010000019.1:0-8807 GCA_023269915.1 Hydrogenobaculum sp.
TACAAAGACCCAAACACAAATACATCTTCTTTTAAAGATAGGATATCTTTTGCATCTTCTAAGGTATATGTTTTAAAACCTATGCTTTTAGCGTAATTTACCATGGTGTTCAAATCTTCTGCTCTTTTGTAATTGATTGGGACAAGCGTTATCTCGTCAAAATATTTTTTTAGTATATCTAGCTCTTTTTGCCATTCTTTGTCTTTTAGGCTTCCCATTACAAGCCTTATGTTAAAGTGCTCTTTTATATCCTTTATTATTTTTACCAAAGCGCTTACGTTGTGGGCTCCGTCTACCATGATAAGGGGATTTTCTCTTAAAATCTCCATACGCCCTTCCCAATAGGTTTTTTCTAAGGCTTTTCTTATAAACTCCTCTTTTGGTTTTAAAATAGGTTCTACGCTTGGTATAGAAAGAAAAGACGCTAGCGCTAAAGCGCCGTTGTCTATTTGATGTCTGCCCCAAAGCCCTAATTTTAGGTTTTTCATATGAAAATCCAAAAAACTAAACTCTTCTATATAAGTGCTATGCTTATCTATATAACCTTTATACTCAAAATCTTCACCAGCGACAAAAAGCTTTGTGTTTTGCTCTTTTGCTTTTTCTACTGCCATAGGATAAAGAGGATATCTGTTGTTTCCTATCAGAAAGGCTTTTGTGCCGTTTGCTATTTCAAGTTTTTCAGCGGCAATTTTATCCACCGTGTTTCCAAGCCATTTCATATGGTCTTTTCCTATGTTTGTTAAAACTCCAAGAAAAGGCTTTGATGCCCTAGTCCCGTCCCATCTTCCACCCATACCCACTTCCCAAACTACTATATCTACATTTTTATCTTTAAAATATAAAAGCCCTATAAGTGTTATAGCTTCAAAGTACGTTAGCTCAAATCTCTCAAACACAGGCTTCAAATCTTTAACATAATACTCTAACTCTTCATCGCTTATAAGGGTATTGTTTACCCTTAGCCTTTCGTTTTCTCTTACAAGATGAGGAGATACAAACCACCCAGTTTTAAGTCCATGTTCTACCAGAAGATAGTTTAAAAAGGCGCATGTAGAACCTTTGCCGTTTGTTCCCCCTACTATTATAGATTTGTAGTGCTTTTCTGGGTTTCCTACATAGTCTCTTGCTTTTAATATCCTATCTAATGTAGGGTTTATCTTGTAATCTTTGCCCTCGTACAAATCCCAAAGCTTCATAAAATTATACTTTTGGCCTCTTCTTTAAGCCATGCTATAGCCTCTTCCTTTGTTTTTATAAGCCCTTCGTATTGTAAGTCTAAGAGCTTGTTTTTTAAAAGCCCAACGGTTTTACCCTCTGGTATATTTAATATATCCATTATCTCTTTACCGCTAAGAAGAGGTTCTATGGGTTTTGGGATATTTTTTATTTTGAAATCTATTATATTTCTAATAGTTTTTTCTAACGCTATCATGGTATTTTCATCGTCGTTAGAGCCCATTGCATCTGCTATTGTAAGCAGCATAAGTGGGTATATATCCTCTTGTGCCTCTCTTAAAATTTTTCCATAGGCTCTTGGTGTTAGATTTTCTAAAGATTCCCTAAGATAAAATATTCTTAAATGCATTCTTACCATCTTTTGTAAAAACTTTGAAAGCTCTTCTCCAAATGAAAGCTCATGAGATATCTTAGATACAAGTTCTTCGCCTACTTTGTCGTGCTCGTAAAATGTGATGTTACCCTTTTCATCTATCTTCATAGTATGGGGTTTTCCGATGTCGTGAAGCAAAGCGCTGAGTTTTATAGCTTCTTTTGTACCAAACTCTCCTAAAAAGCTGTATTCTGGTATTTGGCTTTTAATAAAAGCTAAGAGTTCTTTATCAAAGGGTATGTCTAAATTATCGTTTTCTAAAATCTTATCTGCATACTCATAAACTTTCAATGTATGCTTGTCAAGAGGGTATATGTGATGATGGCCTTGATTTGATACTTTTTTAATATCTTCCAAATAGGGTATTATACTATATATGGTGTTTGTTTCAAGAAGCGTTTCCATGCCTTTGTAAGAGTTTTTTAGTCTTAAAAGCTTAAAAAGTTCTACGCTTATTCTTTCTTTTGCACTGCTTTTTATAAGATGATGATTTTCTTTTAAAAAATCTATAAAACCCTCTTCCAAGTCAAAATCTAGTTCGTTTGCTATTCTAACTCCTCTTAAAAGCCTTATTGGGTCTTTTTTGAGGTTTTCGTAAGATATTGGTCTTACAATTCCATTTTCTAAATCTTTTATACCGCCTGTTGGGTCAAAGAGTATCGTTTGCTGAGCGCCCACAGAGAGTACATCATCTAAATTTACCGCTATAGCGTTGCAAGTAAAATCTCTATCTTTCAAATCTTTCTCTAATATCTTTTCCCATTCTTCAGCAGACGGTCTTATACCAAAAAAGCTTTTAAAACCAGCGTCTAATATTGCTATATCAAACCTATATCTAAAATCCCCTTCTTTAAAAATAATCGTGGCTATTTTGTTTCTTTTTATCCAGGATTCTTTTTTTTCAAACTCAAATATATCGGCCTCTATTTGATATGTTTTAAAAAGAATATCCTTAAACCTGCTTGCTATCTCTATAGGCTCTTGGGTGGTGATGATATCTACATCTACGCTTTTACCTATAGGTTTTCCTATTATCCTATCTCTTACGTACCCTCCTACCAAAAAAGCGTAGTGCTCTCTATCAAGACATTTTGCCAACAAATCAAAGTGTGTAAGATAAAAATTTAGACCATGGGCAGTGTGCTTCTTGCCAAAGACCTCTATAATATCACTCATAAAACCACCTTTTTATATAACCGTAAAGCGATACATAAGCAAAGAAAAGACTTATATCAAAAAGCATATTACCAATCTTAATAAAGCCAAGAAGTATTACAATGATGCTAAGCATCTCAAAAAAAGCCTTTATTTTACCGCTTAAAATAGCTCCTCTATCCTTGTTTTTTGCTATACTTCTTAAAAAAGAAACAGTGAGCTCTCTTATCATCAAAAATGTAGCTGCGTAAGGGTTTAGCATATGTTTGTATAAAAGCCCCATAACTGCTGTTAATACAAGTATTTTATCTGCAAAAGGATCATAGACTTTTCCAAATTCTGTGAAGGACTTGTTGCTACGTGCTATAGACCCGTCAAACCAATCTGATATGGCTCCTATGCTAAATATTATAAAAGCCATAAAATAGTGAGAAGAAACTATAAAATAAAAGGCTGTGATGCCGCAAAGTATTCTAAGGGTTGTTATAAAGTTTGCCATAACTTTTTCCTGAAAATCATTTATATTATAATTGATGTGTGGTGTTTTTGGCGTTTATTTGACTGAAGATGAAGATGTAGGCTTTTCAAAGTTGGCGACGTTTGCTTACTTTGGCATATACTCGTTGCAACACAGAGGACAAGAAAGCGCTGGTATATGCTCTTACGTCAACGGTGAAATTGTAAGGATAGCAAACAAAGGTCTTGTGCTAGACGCCATCTCAAAAGAAGATATAAAAAATCTAAAAGGCAAAGTGGCTATATCCCATGTTAGATACTCAACGGCTGGAGATGATTCTTTTGAAAATATACAGCCTATAGTAAGAAGTTCTTCTAGGTTTGGAGAAGTGGCGATAGTTCACAACGGCAATCTTACAAACTATCATCTTATAAGGAGAATGCTGGAAAAAAACGGTGTAAATTTAAAATGTACATCTGATACAGAAGTATTTTTAGGGCTTTTAGACGTGGTAGAAAAAGATAATTCTATAGCATCTCACATATTGGACGAAGAGCTTATACCTTATCTAGTAAGCGTTTTAAAGCTTGTGGAAGGAGCTTACAGCATCCTTATGATAATAAACGGGAAACTTATAGCCGCTAGAGACCCCCTTGGTTTTAGACCGCTTTTGATGGGAAGACGAAAAGATGCTATAGTATTTGCTTCTGAGACTTGCGCTTTTGATATCATAGAAGCCGATTACTGGCGTGAGGTAAAACCAGGTGAAATCACAATAGTAGATGAAAACGGTATAAGGACTTACTTTTTTTCTAAAAGCCAAAATACAAAAAAATGCATTTTTGAGCATGTGTATTTTGCAAGACCAGATAGTCTTATCTTTTCTGAGTACCCATACAACGTAAGAAAAAAAATGGGTATGGAGCTTGCCAAAGAAGATGATGTAGAAGCAGACATTGTAATACCGGTACCTGATTCTGGTATGCCAGCAGCTATTGGATACAGCCAGTACAAAAACATACCCTACGAGATGGGACTTATAAGGAACCACTACATTGGAAGGACATTTATAGCACCTTCTCAGGATATTAGAAATTTAAGCGTTTTAATGAAGTTAAATCCAAACAAAGGTATTATAAAAGATAAGAGCGTTGTGGTAATAGATGATTCCATAGTAAGAGGTACTACTTCAAAGCGTATTGTAAATCTATTAAAAGAAGCTGGGGCAAAGGAAGTGCATATGAGGATAGCCTCTCCACCTGTAATAGGGCCATGTTATTATGGTATAGACACTCCTACAAAAGAAGAACTTATGGCAAGCCACATGTCTGTAGAGGATATAAGAAAGTTTATAGGGGCTAATTCCTTGAAATATCTTTCTTTAGAAGGGCTTATGAGGTCTGTTCAAGACCCAGATTCTTTTTGCGATGCTTGCTTTACCGATAACTATCCAGTGGAAATAAAGCTATGAACGAGTTTGCAAAGCTTCTTATAATATTTGGTCTTATACTCGTTGGTTTTGGGCTTTTGATAATGCTCTTTGGAAAATTAAACATACCAATAGGAAGATTGCCAGGGGATATAGTGTATAAAAACGGTAACTTTGTATTTTACTTTCCTATAGTGAGTTCTATAATACTGAGCATTTTACTCACTATTTTGCTAAATATAATTTTTAGAAGATAGACTCTGTTATAATATGTTAAATGATATGGTTTGATATAGTAACTCCAAAAGCTGCGTTGTTTTTTAATCCAATAATAAAGCGTCTACAAGACAAAAAAGAAGATGTCCTTATAACCACTAGAAAATCAGAAGGCTATGAAGAGATAGTAGAACTTCTTGATATGTTAAACATACCCTATCATGTAATAGGCGGCTTTGGGGGTGGGACTTTAAACGGTAAGCTTCACGCTAGCATAGAAAGGATGTATCAAATGACAAAGCTCTTAGATGAGTTTAATCCAGATGTCATGGTAAGCATATCTTCTGTAGATGCCAACAGAGTGGCATATGGGCTTGGAATACCAATAGTTAATTTTTACGATATACCGTTGTCTGATTATAAGCATGATTTCAAAAAGGCTCTTCCTCAGGCAAGGCTTACACTTCCTCTTTCTACTGTTGCTTTAAAACCTTTTGTGGTTCCAGATGAGATATTTTATAGGTTTGCTTTGGAAAAGGACCAAGTTTATACTTATGATTTTATAGACCCTTTGATATGGCTTTACGATTTTAAGCCAGATATAAACTATGTAAAGAATACAATGGGAATACCCCTTGATAAACCTATAGTGGTAATAAGAGAAGAGGAGTTTAAAGCCTCTTACGTTATGAAAAAATACAGCTTGTTGTACGATGGGCTTTTAGAGTTAAAAGACAAGATAGATGCTACTTTTGTAATAATACCAAGATACGAAGCAGAACCTTTGAAAGAGCTTTTTGATTTTGCCATCATATTAGAGAAAAAATACAAAATTCAGCATCTTTTAGCCTTTGCGTCCTTGTTTATAGGAGGAGGTGGTACTATAAACTTAGAGGCTACATACTTTGGTACACCCGTTATATCCACTAGAAGTTTTATAAGCCACTACGATAAGTATGTGGTGGATGTGGGGCTCATGAAATGGGTAAACGATAAAGACTCTTTGGTAAATACAGCTTTAAAGCTTATAGGAAAGCGCTTTGACGAGCTTGCCCAAAACGTGTGGGGTTCTATGAACGTGGATATAGATTTTCTTACAGATACCATTTTAAAAGCAAAAGACTTTAAAAGATATTAACATGTGTGGTATATTGGGGCTTTTTGGAAATCCAAAATCTATAGATATAAACCTTTTTAAAAGGGCTTTAGATAAGATAACTCACAGGGGACCAGATGCTCATGGTATTTATCAAAACGAAGATATCATATTTGGGCATAGAAGACTCTCTATCATAGACTTATCGCCTTTGGGAAATCAGCCCATGGTAGATGAGGATACCAACAACGTAATAATCTTCAACGGAGAGATTTACAATTTTAAAGATATAAGAGATTTTCTTGCTTCAAAAGGAATACGCTTTTACTCTAATTCCGATACAGAAGCCCTTTTAAAAGCCTATAGATATTTTGACGTAGAAGTCCTTCACAAGCTAAGGGGGATGTTTTCTTTTTGTATATACGATTTTAATCAAAAAAGGCTTTTCTTTGCAAGGGATAGGTTTGGCAAAAAACCCTTTTACTACACTTTTATAAAAGGAAATTTTTTGTTTTCTTCTGAGATAAAAGCGCTTTTGCCCTTTTTTGATAAAAAACCGCTTCCTGATAAAAATGCGATGGCAGATTACTTTAGATATTTAGCCCCTTCTTACGGCAAAACGATGTATGAAGGTATTTATAAACTTCCACCTTCTTGTTTTGGGATTTTAGATAAAAACGGACTTCTTATAAAAGAATACTACAATCCGCTTGAATACGCTTCTAAAAGCTATCAAAACGAGGACCAAGTGTTAAAAGATATAGAAGAAAAGCTTATAGAATCTGTGGAGCTTAGGCTTGTGGGGGATGTGGAAGTGGCTTCTTTGCTATCAGGAGGTCTTGATTCTTCTTTTGTAAGCGCTTTGTATTCAAAAATAGCCAAAGAAAAGTTTGGTAGACACATAAATACCTTTTCCATAGGCTACGACGAATACGAGCATTACAGCGAGCTTTCTTGGGCTTTAAAAGTGTCTAAGTTTATAGACTCAAACCATCATCCTATCACCATAAACTCAAAAACTTTTATAGAAACAATCGATGAGGTGGTTTACTTTTTAGATGAACCTATCAACGACCCTGCTACTGTGCCAACTTATATTATCTCTTCTTTTATAAAAGAAAACGGTATAAAAGTAGCGCTTTCTGGTGAGGGTTCTGATGAGCTTTTCTTTGGTTACGATTTATACTATAAATATTTAAACTACGAAGCTATTAAAAGCCTAAAAAAAGAATCCAAAGAGCTTATATTAGAATCCTTAGATAAAAACCCTTCAAAACCAACGGAGTTTTTAATAAGAGCGTTAAAAGATGAGATTGTGTTTAGGACAATAGGTGAGTGCTTTACAGACTTTGAGCTTCAAAGGTTTTTAAGATTTTCTTATGAAAACAGCCAACTTGAGTTATTCTCGCAAAAGTTTGAACCCTTTAAACATCATCATATCTCTTTTTGGTATTACTTTGTGGATATGTATATGTGGATAGGGGAAGTTCTCATGATGAAAGTGGATAAAATGGCAATGGCTCATTCGGTGGAGCTAAGAGCGCCCATGCTTGATCAAAAACTTCACGAGCTTATTTTAAACGTAGACCCAAATCTTAGAATATCAAACCAAAACAAGCATCTTCTTAAAAAGATAGCCACAAAATACCTTCCTGAAGAGATTGTCTATAGAAGAAAAAAGGGATTTTCATATCCATTTATAGAATGGTTTTACAAAGAAAAGAAGGACTTTTTAAAAGATTGGCTTTTGATAAACAAAGAACATGGTTTTTTTGAAGAGGATTTTTTAAGATTTTTGTATGAAAACGGCAACTCAAAAGCCTACAAACACCATGTTTGGGCGGTGGAGATATTTAACAGATGGTTTAGACAAAACTATCTATCCAATTGAGTCTTCTATCCACTTTAGATAAGATTCGATGCCAGATTCTATGTTTAAAGATATAATCTCTGGAACCGTGTAAGGATGTATAGCCTTTACCTTTTCTATTAAAAGCACAATCTTTTCTTTTAAAGTTTTAACTATAAGAAGCGCTTCTTCAGACGTCTCAATCTGCCCTTTCCACCAGTATATAGAATCTACGCCGTTTATGATGTTAACGCAAGCTCCAAGCTTTTCTTCTACTATGAACTTTGCAATATCTTTTGCCTTATCCCTTGGGGTTGTGATTAAAACTATTGCATAGTTTGATTCCATAGTTAATATTATAACCTATTTCAATAAAATTAATCAAAAAGCTTAAACGGCTTATTCATTGCCTCTTCGTAAGTGTAAGGGCATTCTTTTGGAATGTTGAAATTATCTGGATTTAGATCGTTGTCTCTTAACCATATTACTATATTTAGTATAGCATCTTCCCATGCTTCTTTGAGATGATTAGGAAGTTTTGATTTTAAGCTTGGATATCTTTTAAACAAAACATTTATTCTATCTCTTGAATTAAGTATGCTTTTTATCCAACCCCTGCCAGCTCTTTCATCTTTTTTAAAGTTGTCTAACTTATACATATGTTCCAAAATAATTGCAAGATAGCTAATTACAGCTTCTAAATGCCTATTTCCCATATCTTGTATTTCCTCTAAAAGGTTTTCCCAATCTACCAAGCTGTATTCTTTGTTTTTTAAAAGCTCTACATTTTTATCTACCCAGTCTACAAAGTCCTTTTCGTAAAGCTCCTTTAGGTTCTCTTGAATGTTTATATCCATACAATAAAATATATGAACTTAATATCTAATTACAAGCTATAAGCTTTTGTAGAGATTTTACAAACCAGCTTGGCAAGAGTATGTTGTGATTAAAACTATTGCATAGTTTGATTCCATAGTTAATATTATAGCATGG
>JAGDWZ010000019.1:8907-19553 GCA_023269915.1 Hydrogenobaculum sp.
TGTTGTGATTAAAACTATTGCATAGTTTGATTCCATAGTTAATATTATAGCATGGGTATTTTTGCAGAGGATTTGATAAACTTTGGCAACTTAATGGAAGCCACCATAGATTTCCCAATAAATCAAAAAGAGTTAGAAAGTGTTGTGGGAGCATCGGTTGGCCTTGAGCCCCATATGATGGATGTGGTGGTGAAAAAAAAGTTTTTGGCTTTTAGCAAAGATTATAAGGTAAGGTTGAAAGAAGGAGAATATTTTATAAACGATAGGAAAGCTGGTAAAAGAGCTGTTGGGTTTGATATGCTTTTAGAAAAAGATATAGAGCTTTTACCAAGCACTTTTGAAATAATAGATAAAAGACCATATTTAAATTTCTGGCCTTATATAAAGGCTTCGGAGCTTTATTTAAAGGTACCAAATCAGTTTAAAGAGCGTATAATAATAAAAGACTATGAGATTAAAAAGGATGCTCTTGTGTTAAAGCTGGGGGTTCAAAAGTGAAAGGTCTTGTTCATATATGCTGCGCTCCTGATAGTATATATTTTTTAGAAAAGCTAAAAAACGACTATAAAGATTACGAGTGGATAGGTTTTTTTTATGACCCAAACATTCACCCAAAAACAGAATACGACTTAAGGCTTGTAGAAACGAAAAGAGTTTGTCAAAAGCTTGGTATACCGCTTATAGAAGGAAAATACGACGACGATGCTTGGCTTAAAAAAGTAGAAGGCTTAGAAAAAGAACCTGAAAAAGGAAAGCGCTGTGAGGTCTGTTTTGATATAAGACTAAAAGAATCCTTTGAACTAGCCAAAGAATTAGGAGCAAATGCCATTACCACTACGCTTTTAATGAGCCCAAAGAAAAGCCTTAATCAAATAAACCATGTAGCTTCTTTGTTTTCAAAAGAGTATGGTGTTGATTTTATAAGCGTTGATTATAGAAAAGGTGGTGGTGTTCAAATAATGCACGAGCTTACAAAACTAAACGAGATATACTCTCAAGATTACTGTGGATGCATACACGGGCTTTTTAACCAAAGACCAGATGAAGAGATTTTTATGTGGGCTAAAATGAGCCCTGGGTCTAAAGAAGAGCTTCTTTTTATAAAAAGTATTAGGCTTTTAGCCGAATCAATGGGATTTTATACAAAAGAGATAAACTTTAGCTTTTTGGGATGGGATTTGTTAAATGGATATATCTTTGCAGATGATAAGCCTGTGCCTTCTTACATTAGATATTATTCAAAACCTACCAACGGTATAGTAAAAGCAAACATAGACATGTCCATTTCCAAAGATAACATGTTTTATCTTACAAAGCAAAATGTAAAGATAGTCTTCTCGCTAGAGCCTATTGCAGATATATACGACGCGTCTTCTTGTTTTATAGTAGATGAATCTTATAAAGAAATATTGTTAAACGCTAAGAAAATAAAAGCCCATATAAAATCAGAGCTTTCTTACAAAGACTCCTCTATTTTGATTGTATCTAAAAATCCTTTGAAAGATGTTTTATTTGTAAAAGCCTACAAAACCTACGAAGGGTATTTTGATAAACCAAGCTTTGATGTAAAAGATATATTATCACATCTAAAAGACGATGAAGCTATAGCCTTTGTAGGGGCTTTTGATATGGGTGGATATAATAGACTAACGGAGTTTTTGGATGGAAAAGAGATTTCTCATAATAGCGGGTCCTTGTGTAATAGAATCTTATGAACTTTGCTTTGAGGTGGCTTCTCATCTAAAAGAACTTTCCTTAAAATATAAAGAGTTTGATTTTGTATTTAAAGCTTCTTTTGACAAAGCCAATAGGACATCTGTAAACTCTTTTAGAGGACCTGGTCTTGAAAAGGGTCTTGAGATTTTAAGAAAAGTAAAAGAAGAGTTTTCTTTGCCTATTACTACGGATGTGCATGAAACTTATCAGGTAAAACCTGTGGCAGAAGTGGTAGATATTATCCAGATACCAGCCTTTTTATGTAGACAAACCGATTTACTTTTAGAAGCTGCCAAAACCGGTAAAGCTGTAAATGTGAAAAAAGGACAGTTTTTAGCTCCTTGGGATACAAAGTATATCATAGATAAGCTAAAATCCAAAAACAAAGAAGGAACATTTTATCTTACAGAAAGAGGAGCTTCTTTTGGATACAACAACCTTGTGGTAGATATGCGCTCTATACCTATCATGAGGCAGTATGCAAAGGTTATATTTGATGCTACTCACAGCGTGCAGCTTCCAGGGGGTGCTGGTGGGAGTTCTTCAGGTCAAAGGGAGTTTGTGCCATATCTCATAAGGGCGGCTGTGGCAGTGGGAGTGGACGGTGTTTTTATGGAAACTCACCCAAACCCAGATAAAGCGCTTTCTGATGGTCCAAACTCTATACCTTTGAAGGATTTAGAACACATCATCGTTCAAATAAAAACCATAAAAGATGCCGTGGGAAGCCTTGGTATAGAATAGATGGATGCTGTTGATAAAAGCGCTGAAACTATAAAACAAAACCCAGATTATCAAAAGGTAAAAGATTTTTTTCTTGATTTAAAACAAAGCAGTTTTTACTTGTCTTATATGGAAGAGCTTTATCTTGAATACCTTCTTAAAAAGAAAATCCCAGTTGAGGTAATACTTTCTGGTATTCAAAAGTATATGTATAGGCTTCCAGAGTTTAAAAGAAGAAAAGCTATGCTTTTTATGTGTGAAGAGGATATAAACGCTTCTATAAACGATTTTATAAGGAAGATGTGGATAGGCGAAGACCAGTATTGGTATATATCAAGGTTTGATTTTCACATAAGAAGGTTAAAATACGCTGGACTTGATAAAAAATACAACATAGATTTGAATAAAATTTTATATCCTACCACTGAAGAAGAGGCGGCTAAATCCTTAGAACATATAAAAAAGATAATATTTGAAAAAGAGTGGTCTAAGATGAGCGAAGAAACTAAAAACATTATACTTCAAAAATATGATAAATTTAAGAAAATACCGGAGCTTCACAACAAGATGGTAATAGACCATGTGCTTCATGCGTTAAACCTAGACTGGATAGATTTATACAGCTTATAGCTTATATCATAACATCTTTATTAATCGTATTAGACTTGTAAACCGTGGTAGACTTGTAAATCGTGGTATACTTGTTGCAAAATTTTACATACTTATATTGCTCATTATTTTTTATGCTTTTTAAACTATATTAAAATCTATGGAACATTTAAATTATTCAAAGTTTAATAGGATATTTTTGGCGGGTAAAGACAAAGGAGATTTGGCGAAGGAGCTAGAGCATCTTCTTATATCTGTAAAGGTGTTGTACAAAGGTTATATGATAGATATAGATACTATGGATAAGGAAGATTTGAAATACGATTATTTGGAGCATAAAAATCACTATGAGCAAAATCTAAGACCATTTCTTATGAAGAAAGATATACTTATGGATAAAAACCTCTGTGAGAAAGCCAACGAAATATCAAAGCTTTACGAGGAATTTTTGGATACTTTGGCAAAAAGGTTATAGGTTGTTGCCTTTGAACATCTCAAATATTTGATTTACGTCTTTGTCGCCTCTGCCAGATAGGTTTATTACAATAAGAGAATTTGGATTTTCTTTTGCTATGTCTAAGGCTTTTATGATGGCATGAGAAGATTCCAAAGCTGGTATTATGCCTTCTGTTTTTGCCAAAAGCTTAAAGCCTTCTAAAGCCTCAGAGTCTGTTGCATATATATAAGTGGCTCTTTTTGTGGCTTTTAAAAAAGCATGCTCAGGACCAACTCCGGGATAATCTAAACCAGCAGATACAGAGTGTGTGCCAAGTATTTGTCCCTCTTCATCTTGCATAAAATACGATTTCATACCGTGAAGTATGCCTACTTCACCATCTGATAATGGTGCTGCGTGTTTTTTCGTGGCAAGCCCAAGTCCACCTGCTTCAACACCTATAAGCTTTACATCTTTATCGTCTATGAAAGGATAAAATATCCCCATTGAGTTTGAACCACCGCCCACGCAAGCTACAACAAAATCAGGCAATCTTCCCTCTTTTTCAAGTATTTGGCTTTTAGTTTCTTCACCTATTACTTTTTGAAAATCTCTTACTATCATTGGAAAAGGGTGGGGTCCTACCACAGAACCAACTACGTAATGCGTAGTTTCTACGTTTGTTACCCAATCCCTTAGAGCTTCGTTTATAGCATCTTTAAGGGTTTTAGTCCCGGATGTGACCACCTCAACCTTTGCTCCTAAAAGCTCCATTCTAAAAACATTTAATCTTTGACGTTTTACGTCCTCTTCTCCCATATATACTATGCACTCTAAACCCAAAAGAGCGCATGCTGTGGCGGTGGCAACTCCGTGCTGACCTGCGCCAGTTTCAGCTATTATGCGGTGTTTGCCCATTTTTTTTGCCAAAAGGCATTGACCTATAGCGTTGTTTATCTTGTGAGCTCCAGTGTGAAGAAGGTCTTCCCTTTTTAGGTATATTTTAGCACCTGCTATTTTTGAAAGCTTTTCTGCGAAGTAAAGGGGTGTTGGTCTTCCAGCGTAGTCTTTTAGATAGTAATCTAGCTCTTTTTTAAAAGCTTCATCGTTTTTTAGCTTTTTATAATAGTCTTCGAGCTCTTCGAGAGCATACATCAGCGTTTCAGGTAAAAACCTTCCGCCAAAAGCTATATCGCCTTCTCTAAAATAACCTCTTTCATCGGGTTGGTTGTACATAAAAATATTTTACCATCAATAGGCTATGTGAAGTGCATCTAAAATGGATTTATTTTGAATGAGCTCCTTTTTATTCCAAACCTCGTTTTGGGTATCCCATATACCTATCATAAGGTTGTAGTCTTGTTCATCTTTATTGTAAAGCTTTACAAAACCAAGGACTTTAAGAAACTCTTTTTCGTTTTCTGGAAGCTTTTTAGCCTTTCTATAAAGGTATTTGCTTGCTTCTTTGGTTATGTAAACTGATTTTAAACTTATACCAAATTCGGTAAGATTGCTATAAAAAGAAGTGATTCTTTGTATATCTTCATCATTTTTAAACATATAAAGAAGCACGTTTTTAGCTATATGCTCTATGAAAGCCATTTGTTGTTCTATGAAAGGTGACATGCGTTCTACTGTGTTTAACTTAGTTGTTATTTGTTTTAAAAGCTTTTCATAATAGTCTATGTTATCTTTTATGGTATTTTCTAATATATGTTCTGTGAGTTTTTTCTTAAAAGTACCAAACATATTTGAAATATCAAACTCTTTTGTATTAAACTCGAAAGAGTTTCTATCAAGGTTCTCTTTATTTTTTACAAATACGTATATATAGTTTCCAGACCTTGATGTTTCATAATAAAATTTTAAAAAAATTCCTTCTTCTTCTAAAAGCCCGTAAAAATACATGATTGCTATGTAAAAAGCCACATCCTCTAACTTGTAAACTCTAGTATCTTTTATATAAACATCTCTTGCGGTGGGTCTTTCTTTTGTGTTTCCTTTGGCTTGTTCTAAAATGTTCGTGAATGGGATTTCTATGTCTTCGTAATCTTTTAAAAGATAAATAGCGTATTTTGCCATATCAAGACAGTGTTTTACCTCTACTCCAGATACATCATCGAAAAACCAAGCATCTGAAGAAAAGGCAAATTGAACGCATTTGTAAGCATCTAATAGTTTGGCAACGGTTATTTTGTCCTCTTCTTTGTTTATGTTTTTTTCTTTTAAGAATGTTTCTATATCCTTTTCGCCTAGTATTACATCTATATAGCTTAGCAAAATATCTCTTAGGTCTATGTTTAAGTTTTTTGTAAAATCTTCTAGGTTTTTCTTAAGTTTTTCTCTTAAAAACTCTAAAGCTTCTCTTAAGGGTTTTCGCCAATATTGATTCCAGTCTGGATGGGCGCCTGAATTACATCCACAATGGGTGCGCCATCTTTCTATACCGTGAGGACAGCTCCAAGAGGTATTTTCCACCAATTTAAACTCGTAATCAAAATCTTTTAGCTCTTCTACAAGTTCGTTTAGGGCTTTTAAGGGTATAAGTTTTGAAAGATAAGCAAGACCCATTTCACCAAACTTTTTATGATGGCCAAAGGTTTCACCGTCTGTAGCCGCTATGGGAATACTTTCTCCGGATTGCTTAAAAGCATCTGCCAATCTTTTTGCATCTGTTAGCAAATCTTCAAAAGAAAGCTTAGCGGATATGATACCGTCATATATAAAAACTTTGATATCACCATTTTTTAGCTTTATGTGTCCGTAATTTTTTGAAGTTTTGTTTGATACTTGGTGAGGTGCTAATATTACATACTCTATATCAAAAGCCCTAAAAACTTCTAAGGTCTCATAATCCACGGCGCACTCTGGCAACCACATACCCTTTGGTTTAACGCCAAAATAGTGTTCATGAGTCCTGATACCCCAGTAAACTTGGATTTCTTTGTCAAGCTTTGGGTCTAAGGGCAGTATGGTATGGTTGAAGCTAAGGGCAAGAGCGTTTTTTGAGCTTTTTTTAAAAATATCTAATAGATATGAAGCATTTTTTTCAAACCAACTTAAAAGAGTATAACCGATGTTAAAGCTTATATTTTGATAGTTGTTTATTATATCTACAACCAAATCACCTTCTTTTATGTGGGCGTATGCGTTTGGTAAATAGCATTCTCTTAGTATGCGCTCATTCCAGTTTTCGTATGGGTAAGCGGATGGTTCTAGGTCTATTTCGCCTAAAGAAGGGTTTATCCTAACGGGTTGATAAAAATGCCCATGTACTACAAAATATCTATGGGCTTGCACCAAACAACCCCTCCTCAAATAGCATCTTTAACGTTTTTTTATCTTTTACTATGCTACCCTCTTTCCCTCTTAAAAACCATATAAATACCCTTGATTGTAAAAGCCCTAAAAATGTAAAAGCAGCCTCTTCTATGTTTATATCTTTTTTTATTATGCCTTCTTCCATGCCTCTATGAAAAAGAATGCTTATCAAATCAAAATAGTTTTCTAAAAAGCTCACCACAGCTCTGTTGTCGTATATGTTTGAGCGCGATACTTCAAAGCATAAAACAGGTATTGCCCCTTTGCTTTTTTCTAGCATATCTATATGGGTGTCCATTATTTTATCTATCTTTTGCTGTATAGATAAATCTTTGTCAAATACTATGGTTCGTATAGCTGTTAAGCATTCTCCTGTGTATTTTTTTACAACTGCTTGGACTAAATCGTTCATGTCTTTGAAATGCTTAAAGATAGCGGCATCTGTTATATTTAATTTAGCGGCGATGTTCTTGGCTGTAAAGCCTCTTAAACCCTCTTGAGCTATGATTTCTGCGGCTATTTCTATGATTTTGTCCTTTGTGCTTTCTCTTTGGGGTGCTTTTTCTTCAGCGGTCTTATACACTTGCTTCCACCGGTTCTATGCTGACAAATTTTTTATTTCCCTTTTCTTCAAACTTTACTATTCCATCTTTTAAAGCAAAAATAGTATAGTCTGATCCAAGACCTACGTTTTTACCAGGATGCACCTTTGTTCCTCTTTGGCGTATTATAATGGAGCCAGCCCTTACAAACTGTCCTCCAAAAGCCTTAACACCAAGACGCTTTGAATTGCTATCTCTACCGTTTCTTGTTGAACCGCCACTAGCTTTTGAAGCCATATTTCACTCTCCTATAGATATTATAGAAATTTTTGTATAAAACTGCCTGTGTCCTCTCAACTTTTTGGAATGTTTTTTTGGAAGATGTTTGAAGATTAGCACCTTCTTGTCTTTAGCAGTAGAGAGAACTTTTGCTTTTACCTTGCCACCTTGTTTAATAGACCCATCTTTTACTATGCTAAGAGCAGGTATCTCTATCTCTTCGTTTTCATTGAAAGGTAGCTTTTCTACCTTTAAAACATCACCTTCTTTTACTACGTATTGCTTCGCACCAGTCTCTATAACAGCATACATAATCACTAACCTCTTTCTAACTTAGGATTGTTAATTATAGCAAACAAAAAAAGAAAAATCTATGATATTTAGCAGTTAGTTGGGCATGCCCCCGTGCCGGAGGTGTCTCTTATACCTGCATAGGACACACATATCATGTAGTATTGATTTATATAAGAATCATACACGCATAGGTTTCCATTTTGGCTTGTTATGCCTCTTGCATCAAAGGATATCGGATTTGAACTTTCTTTATAGCTAAGATACTGAGTTTCATAAGATGGCAATGTGTGGGATTCTATGATAGTACCTGTGCACAATGAAGCATAGTTCGTTCCTAAATTATAGATTGAAATAGAAGAACTGCTAGCGCAAACTGATGTATAAACAGTATTTGATATGGCGTAGGTTTTTGCTTCTAGCACCATGTAGTGAAGTCTTTGACCTTCTGAGTAAAGCTTGTACTCGTGATACCATCTTATGCTTGGAGCTGAAAATATATATACCAATATTGCGAATATAGCTATTACAACAAGCATTTCTATCAAGGAAAAACCTTTGCTAAATTTTCTCATCAATTTCTCCTAACAAATATAAACTAAAATTTTTAAAATCGGAATGCCGGGACTCGAACCCGGGACCCCTGGCCCCCCATGCCAGTGCGCTACCACCTGCGCCACATTCCGTTAGGACTTTTTCTTGTGGTTTACCTGTAAAACAAAGTTTTGGCTAGGTTTAAAAGTGAGGTTGTATCTTACTGGTATTTTGTATAAATCGCCAGTCCTTGGATTTCTACCAATCCTTGGTTGTCTTACTTTTATATAGAACGTTCCAAAACCTGAAAGCTGTATTTTCTCTTCTTTTTTGTAAAGGATTGTGTTTTCTAGTATATCTAAAAACATATTTATTATACGCTCTACATCTTTTCTTTTTAGCGTTGTTTCTTGTTTTTGAAGCTTCATCATCACTTGATTTACCAAATCTTTCTTTCTCATAGTATATATAAAAAGTATAACACAATTATAAATAAAATAATTATGATACCAATCCTAACGTTTAAGGCTTTTGATATGCTAAGAGAAAATGTCAATGTGCTCAAAATACTCAAAAAACCACCTATCATAAGCATATTTGGTATATGCCAATCGGTAAACCAAAGGCCCAAGCTCACCGGCATACAGGATTGAAAAACCAAGGAGCCTACAATGTTTCCTATGGAAGATTTAAGCCTTCCTTTTCTAGCCCATATAAAAGCGTTGGAAAGCTCAGGGAGCTCTGTGGCAAGAGGAGAAAACACCAAAGCGCTTTTGTAAGAATTCCAGCCCAATATATGAGATATGTTTTGTATGCTAAGGACAAGCCCATCTATCACAAAAGGAAGCGCTATTACCACCAAAAGCCCTTGAATTACAGCAAGAGTCTTTGTATAGCCTTTTATACCAAATTTTGAAAAAAATAGCTTCTCTTTTTCCTGCTCGTTGGCTGGTTTTTGGCTTTTAAATTGTATATATATAAAATATCCATAAATTAGTAAAAACACTGCCACTGAAGGCTTTTTGAAAGGTAAAAAGTTTAGCAAAATGGCTACGTTGAAAGCGAGTAAGAAAAAAAGTATGTTTGTCAAATCGTATAAGTCTTTAAACTTTTTGTATTTTGCTTCTATTGTTAAAAGCATAAAACCAAAGCCAAACATGCTAAGAAACATAGGACCACCAAATATAGAACCAAGGCCAATGTGCAGCGTCTCTTTGGATCCTTTTAAAAAAGATATTAAGGGCACTAAAAATTCTGGTAACGTAGTCACCAACGACGCTATCACAGAAGATGTTACTCCTTCTGGGATTTTGAGCTCATGGGCTAAAACGTCTATGGCGTTTACTATAAGCTCTGCTAATCCATATATTAAAAGCATGTAAACTAATATAAGTATAAAATCCATAGAAATATTATATATGCTAGTCTAAGCTTTATCCTTCACTATTAGCTCAATATCTTTGAAAAACGTGTTATAATAAAAGCATGAAAAATATTTGTAAGGTAGCATGGAGCATAACTCATCAAGAGTTTACGGTGACGGACTATTATTATTTCTCTATCATTGAAAAAAAAGCCCCGGAGTTTGGCCTTCAAATCGATGAAGTAGACAACTGGGATAAGCTATTTGAATACGATACCATAGTGTTTAACTATCCTGAGATACCGTTTACTGAAAAAGAGGTTCAAGACGTGGTAAAAGCTGTTGAAGAATTAGGCAAGAAAGTGATACTTCTTGGGTATTATAAAAATGAAGACCACATAGCAGATACTTGCAATACGTTGGCAAGAGCTTTTGGTATGGAGCTAAATCCAGATGAGGTGATAGACGAGAGTTCAAACTATGACGGTGATAAATATTTTGTTAAAAGCACAAAAATAAGAAGATACAACAAGGGTTTAGACAACAAAGTAAACGTAAATGCCGTGGTGCTTCCTTGCACATGTTCTATCAAAACAACAATGCCAGATATCAAGATAGTGGTAGCAGGAGAAGAAAGCGCCAAATCCAACATGGATTACTATCCACTTCTTATAGCAGACCATATTGCACCTGTAAGCGGTGGATATTTTACGTTGGCTGGAACTTGTGTATTCTGGGACAACTACGCAATAAGGCTTGAAGACAATCTTAACTTTGCTATGAACATGCTTTGGCATGAAACACCACCTCAAGATACTCCAGTGGGTAAAGC
>JAGDWZ010000013.1 GCA_023269915.1 Hydrogenobaculum sp.
TTTAAGAGTATATGTGCTTTTTATGTTGGCTCTTTTGTTTTACAAGTTTTATCAGATATTAAATCATTAAATAAAAAGAAAGCAGGGAAGGGAGAGGGCAAAGAAGAAGGTCTAAAACTTAGGATATTCTTTTGGTGGGACAATATAAAGAAGCACTGGTATAAGAAGAAGAGTGGCAATAGTGCCTATACTCATACCGCTCACAACTACTACAGCTAAAGGTTTTTGGACTTGGGTACCTATGCCAGTCCTTATGGCTGCTGGTAATAATCCAAGAGCAGCCACTAAACCTGTCATCAAAACTGGTCTAAATTTATCTTTCATTGTTTCTATTACAGCATCGTAAACTGATAGCCCGCTTTCATAAAGCCTTATGAATTGAGTGACTATAACAGAACCGTTCATTATAGAAACACCCATTACAGATATAAATCCTATAGCAGAGGAAACGCTAAAAGCCATACCAAGCACCAAAAGTGTAACAATAGCAGTACCTATGGCCACTATAGCACTTGAAAAAGCCACAAGCGTATATCTTAAAGATTTAAAGTATAGATACAATATCGCTAATGCTATAAATACAGCTACTGGTATTATAATAGCCATTTGATGCTGGGCTTGTATCATTTGTTTGTATTCGCCGCTCCATTCAAGATGATATCCAGGTGGTAGTTTTACAGCTTTTGCTATGGTTTCTTTAGCTCTTTTTATAACACCACCTACGTTTGAAGTAGTGATGCTAAACTTTATAGGTAAGAATCTTTGATAATTTTCTCTGTATATAAAGAAAGCTCCTATATGATATTTTACATCTGCTACATCGCCAAGTTTTATGATCTGACCGTTTGGGGTTAGTATAGGAATAGAAGCTATTTCCTTGGCAGTCTTTCTATAGTCTTTTGGAAATCTAATTACCAAGTCAAATTGCTCATCTCCTTTTAAAATCTCTGTAACCGGTGAACTTCCTATTGCAGCTTGTATAATATTTAAAACATCCCCAGTGTTTAAGCCGTATCTTGCGGCTTTTTCTCTATCTACTCTTACATCTATCTCTGGTTGACCAAGCTCCTTGTACATACCTACGTCTGCCATTCCCTTTATATGTTCTAAGATAGGAGTTATCTCTCTTCCTAATTTATCAAGCTCTGTTAGTTTTGGGCCGTATATTTTCAAAGAGTTTTCACCCTTTACCCCAGAAAGCACTTCATCAAAGTTGTCTTGAATGTATTGAGAAAAGTTTACATCAGCACCGGGAAACATTTTTTCAAGATGTTTTCTCATAATATTTTCAAGCTTTTTTTTAGTCATACCGCTTGGCCACTTTGAATATGGTAAAAGCTGAATTGAGTACTCTGTGTCGTAAGGACCGACGTCGTCTGTACCATCTTCTGGTCTTCCTGCTCTACTATCCACAGATATTACTTCTGGAAATGTCATAATATAATGTCTTACTTCGTTGGCGTACTTATGAGATGTGGAAAGAGCTATGCTGTATGGAAACGTAATTCTTAGATATATATTGCCTTCGTCTAACGTTGGTATAAATTCTGTTCCTAAAAACTTAAAACAAATAAGCATTAGAGCTATAATTACAAAACTTACTATGGCAAAGGGTTTTGCTATCTTTAGTATTTGTTTTAGGATTTTAATATAAAAATCTATAAGAATGAGTGGTAATTTAGGCTCCTTTTTATTTATCTCTTTCTTTACAAGCCCTATAGCTGACGGTACAAATGTAAAAGTGAGCACGATAGCTATAGCAAGGGCGTAAACGTAAGTCCTTGCCATTGGGCTAAATAGGACTCCTTGAGCCCCGCTCATCATAAAAAGAGGTATGAAAGAGGCGATGATTATTAGAATTGAGAACATCACAGGTTTTGCTATGTCCATGGTGGCGTAAGCTATGACATAATCTGCGCTATGGTTATCTTTTTCTTCTGATATCCTAAAAATATTTTCTGCTAACAGTATTGCGCTATCTATTATGATGCCAAAATCTACGGCTCCTAAAGATATGAGGTTTGCCTCCTCACCTCTTAAAGCCATAAAAGCAAGTGTTGATATAAGAGCAATTGGAACCACGGAAGCAACTATAAGAGCCACTGGGACATCTCCTAAGAAGAAAATTACCATAGCGAGTATTAGAATAATACCTATTGTGGCATTTTCCTTGATTTTGTTTATAACAGCGTCCAACAGCGTTTGCCTCGTGTAATAAGGCACTAGCTCCACGCCTTGAGATTTGTATTGTTCATTCAACTCCTTAATCTTTTTGTTTAAGGCCCTTAAAGTAGGTACAGATTGGGCATCTTTTCTCATGACGGCTGTTACTACCACCACTTGATTTCTTGAATACCATTTTCCATTCGGTTCTCTTATGCTAAGCCCCATATAGCCCTGAACCGGTGCATGTCCTATACGTACTTTTCCAACATCAGCCACTGTTATAGGAGTGCCGTTATAGTTTGTTAAAACTATATTTTTTATATCATCTAAGTTTTTTATAAGCCCAATACCGCGTATTGTATAAGTTTGCTCACCTATTTCTGTGTAATTGCCACCTACGTTTATATTTGCGTTTGCTATGGCGTTTTGTACTTGTGTTAATGTAAGACCATATTTTACAAGCTTTTGAGGGTCAACTATTACTTGATACTGCTTTTCAAAACCACCAATGGGATTGCAATCTTCTATGCCTGGGACAGTTTTGATTTGTCTACATATAGGCCAATCAGCTAAGGTCCTAAGATACATAAGAGATTGATGTTTGAGACCTCTTACTTGAAACCTCATCACCTCACCTACTGGATTTGATTGAATAACAGGTTGAACACCAGGAGGAAGGTTTATCTGACTAAGCCTATTTATAATGTGTTGTTTAGCAGCATCGTAGCTTATATCGTAGCTAAACGTAACCTTTACATCGGAAAGACCATACAAAGATAACGTATTTATTTTAGTAGCGTAAGGGATTGCTGAGAGAGCACTCTCAAGAGGTATAGTTACTTGCTTTTCCACCTCTTTTGCAGAATGTCCAGCGTATATAGCGGTGATTTCTACCACTACGGGAGAGTAGTCTGGAAAGGGTTCTACATCAAGCTTTTTAAGACCAAATATAGAAAAGATAAAAAGTAGCACCACTATAAATATAAACACTATCTTATTTTGAAGTACAAAGTTTATAAATGACCTCATAAATTAATCCCCTGATGCATCTTTTAATAACAAGCTACCAGAACCTACTATCTCATCTCCCGGATTAAGACCTGATTTTATATAAGCGGTACCGTCTTTTATTTGATATACTTTTACCTCCGTTTTTATATACTTTCCATTTTCATATTTAAAAACGTAAAATTTGTTGTTGTCAAATATCAAAGCGCTTTGAGGTATGGACAAAGCTTGGACGGAGTTTGGCAATATCTTTACATTTACAAACATGTTTGGTTTTAAGAGGTTGTGTATATTTTTAACTCTTATGTAAACTTTATAGGTCCTTGTGTTAGGGTCTACTATATCTCCTACGTAGAATATTTTACCTTTAAAGTCGACTCCAGGATAAGAAGAAGTTGTAATATCAGCTTCTTGACCCGGTTTTATAAACCTTATATCTTTGCTAAAAGCATCGGCTTCTACCATCACATGAGAAGTGTCTACTATAGTAGCAAGCGGTGTATACGGGTCTACTATGATTTTTTCACCAGGGTGTATATTTAGTTTTGCTACAACACCGTCAGCAGGGCTTGTTATGTACTTTGTCATTACGTAAGAACCACCACCTCTTAGTCCTATTATGCGCATTTGGGCATAATATCCATCCATAAGGGCTTTGGAAGATTTTAGGTTTGCCAAAGCGTTATCCAAATCAAATTTAGACATAGAGCCAATAGCGTAAAGCTTTTTGGTAAGCTCGTAGGTTTTTTTAGCAAGCTCATACTGGGCTTTTGCCTGAAGATAGTTTGAATATAAGTTTGCTACATCGGCAGACTTTACCAAAAAAAGAGGCTGTCCTATGTGAACATTTTGACCTATGTTTACAAGCACCCTTTCTATAACGCCGTTTACAGAGGAAGTAACATTTACAATGCCATTTGGAGAAGATTTGACAGTGCCTGGAAGTTTAAGACTTTTAGTAAAAGTAGAAACGCTTACCTTTACTATTTTTATATTGTTAGTTTCTGGCTTTGTCTGGGCATTTTGTTTAGCGTTGCCCTTTGAAGCGTCAGAATTGTTGCAGCTTGTAAAAGCCAAACAAACCAAACCTGATAAAACAGCACCTTTAAAAATACTAGTTTTCATAAGCTACCCCTGCTATAAAGATCTAAAAGTGTCCTACTTAACATAAGCTGGTATAAAGCGTTTCTATAGCTTGCCATAAAATCTTTGTAAGTTCTTTCGGCATCAAGCAAATCAAGCACAGATATACCTCTTAAAGCAAAAGACTTTTGGGATATATCTAGTATCTTTTCAATCTCTTTCTTCTTTTCTACGTATGCTCTAAAGGTTTTTTGAGCGCTTAAAAAGTTTTGATAAGCTTGATAAGTCTGAGTTTTTGCAGTATCTTCTAAGTTTTTAAGCATAAGTTTGTCTTGTTTGATACTATACGCTGCATTTAATATACCGCCTACATTTCTATCAAATATAGGAAGAGGAAAGCTAAGACCTGCACCTACCATAAAAGGGTATCTTCTTCCTTCTGAATCTATACCTACTGTATCTATCTCAAAATTAAATGTCAAATCTGGTATATTTTGGGCTTTTTGAAATTTTAAATTGTAAAGGTCTGACTGAAGCTGATATTTTGCTGCTTTCACATCAAATCTATTTAGAGCAAGTTTTTCATACTTTTTTAAGTTTGGTTTCTGGTTTAATAAAAATGCTATTGGATAACCAGCTTTTAATCGTATTGGTGTTTTTAGTCTAAGCAGTGTTTTTAACTCTTTTAAATCGTTTTCATATTGAGCTTTTGCTTGATATACTGCGCTTTGAAGGTTTACTTTGTAAACGGATAACTTAAAATAATCTAAATTTGATATAAATCCGTAATCCTTTTGATACTTGGCTATCTTGAGTACCTTTTCATAGTTATCAAGGTCATCTTTAGCTTGTCTTAAAGCTATCTTATCTATTATCACCTGGTAATAAAGGCTCATAAACCCTATGAGGAGATTTCTGACATTGTCATCATGAGAAAAAATAGAAGATTTATAAAGAGCATAGTTTAGCTTCATATTTAGGCTTCTTTTGCCACCCATTCTGAAAAGCTTAGATATGCCTATGTTAGAAGTGGAATCTTTGCTTCTTAACTCTCCATTTCTTATTTCGTGCTGGGTGCTAGACATATATATGGTAGGATTTGTGTGGGCTTTTGATTCTAAGTAGTTTGCGTAGGCTTTATCTATGTTATACTTGTCTATCAAAACGTTGTAGTTGTTGTGTATAAAGATAGATACAGCTTTAGCAGGTGTTAGTTCTAAAGGTTTTTCCTCTGAGAAAGAAGGCTCTGATATTAAAAGCCCATATACCAAAAAACCAAAGATGAGACCTTTTAATTTTTTTAGCTTCATAGCATTCTATTTTGCCATAAAAGTGTTAATTTTTTATGAAAAACATTGTTTTTTATTATAATATATATCATAAAGTATTATGAATTATAACTTACTTTTAATAAATGGACTGTGAGAAAGTTTTATATGAATTTAAAAACGATGCTATCGTGTATACATATAATAATTTAGAACATATACTAGCATTAAATATTTTTATATGGTTTACGATGGAAGATGGATATTTGGGAGTTTATGAGAAAAAAGATTTAAATGTAGACTTTATAGTTGGTAAAGATGGTATTATAGAAATAATATTTAAAGATGATAAAAGCTCTTATTGTTACAAGGGATATTGTAAAAATGCATCAGAACTTCTTGAGTTTTTAGAAAGTGCGTCAGATTATTGGGGATTTGGTGGACTGTTTTAGATATTTTCAAGAATTTCTTCCATTGTGGTAGAGGCAGCACCTATTTTTGATACCACTATACCAGCAGCGGTGTTGGCAAGCTCACAGGCTTCGTTGGTTTTAGCACCGGCCAATAAAGCTGCAGTCAAAACGGCTAAAAACGTATCGCCGGCACCTGTCACATCGTAAACCTCTTTTGCTTTTGCACTATAAGTATGTACAGCGCCATCTTCAAAGAAAGCTACGCCTTTTGGCCCAAGGGTTATAGCAAGATATGTAAGATTCAATTCGGTTTTTAGGTTTTTACCAAGCGTTAATATATCTTCTTCGTTTAACATAGCCTTGGCTTCTTTTTCGTTTGGAGTTATCACAGATAGATTACGGTAAAAATTTTTGTGATGGGGCTTTGGGTCTGCTGAAACGAAAGGATAATGCTTTACCAAAGCCTGACAAAGGTTTTCCGTGATTGTACCTTTTGCATAATCTGATACAATAATACCATCTACATCCTTTGGAAGCTTATCTAATATAATTTTAAAATCTAAAAACGGAGTCCTATCTTCCCAATCTATACGAATAAGCTGTTGATGAGATGCTATTATGCGTGTTTTTTGAGTAGTGGGTTTGTCTGCGATGATATTTAAATTCTCTATATTTAATTCTTTTAGTCTTTTAGACATTATAATATTTGCATTGTCGTTGCCTACTATACCACACAAAAATGTTTGGACGTTCAAGGAAGCTAAGTTGCTGGCAACGTTTGCAGCTCCACCAAGTCTATATTCTTCTGATAGCACCTCTACCACTGGTACTGGAGCTTCTGGGGATATTCTTTCGACGTTGCCAAAAAGATAGTGATCAAGCATCACATCGCCCACTACAGCGATTTTTAAGCTTTTAAAAGCATCTAAAATTTCTTTGGCTCTTTTTTTATCAAGACTCATCTTTTTCTATAAACTCCTCATGAAGAGCTCTAACGGCCAATTCTGTGTATTTTTCATCTATAAGACAAGATATTTTTATCTCGGAAGTAGAAATAGCTTTTATATTTATGTTGTTTGCAGCGAGTACTTCAAACATACGTCCAGCTATGCCGTAAGCACTTTTCATACCTATACCTACCACTGATATCTTAGCTACATCGTCATCTCTTAAAACATCTCTGGCGTTTAATTGTTTAGCTACTTTTTTCGTAATCTCCTCTGCTTTGTGAGCATCGTTTTTGTTTACAGTAAAAGACATATCGGTGTACCCGTCCACAGAGACGTTTTGGACAATCATATCTACCACTATATGAGACTCCCCTAAGCTTTTAAAAATCTCAGCGGCTATACCAGGTTTATCTGGTATGTGGGTTATGGTAATTCTCGATTCGTTGACGTCGGCGGTTATAGCTCTTACAGCTTTTTTCTCCATAATTTCTTCCTCCGGTACTATCCAAGTGCCTTCAGCCTCTTCAAACGAAGACCTTACATGTATACGAGATCCAAATTTTGCTGCAAACTCAACGCTCTTTATCTGCATCACCTTAGCACCCAACGATGCCATCTCAAGCATTTCTTCATAGGATATATAGTCTATCTTTTTAGCGTGCTTCACTATCCGCGGGTCTGTGGTATAAACACCGTTGACATCTGTGTATATCTCGCAATCTGCTTTTAAGTAGCCAGCCAACGCTACAGCGGTGGTATCAGACCCACCTCTTCCCAAAGTGGTTATATCTCCTTTATCATCTATACCTTGAAAACCAGCCACCACCGGTATTATATTTTTATCTAAAAGCTCAAAAATCTTTTTTGTGTTTATATTTTTAATGTTGGCTTTAAAATGCACATCGTCTGTTTGTATAGGTATTTGCCATCCACACAAGCTTATAGCATCGTAACCTTTTTTCATAAGCATAAGGGCAAAAAGGGCGATAGCTTGCTGCTCACCAGTGGAGATAAGCTGATCCAATTCTCTATAATTTGGATACTCGTCTATAGATTTTGCAAGCTTTATCAGTCTCTCTGTTTCCCCAGACATTGCGGAAGAAACCACTACAGGTTTATAACCCTTTTCTATGGCTTTTATAACCTTGTTGGCAGCATTTTCAATGCGTTCTATAGAACCTACAGAAGTCCCGCCAAACTTTTGCACAAGTATCATAATATTACCTGCTTCATAGATATAATTTGAGGTATTCTTTTAAGCTTTTCTAACACCTCATCGCTTACTTTAGAATCTAGGTTTAGTACACCTAGAGCAAGTCCACCTCTTTTTTCTCTACCCAATCTAAAACCTGCTATGTTGACGTTTGCCTGTCCCAATATTGAGCCTATTGTCCCTATAACTCCGGGTGTGTCTTTGTTTTCAAATACAAGCATGACGCCTTCTGGTTCCACATCCACATAAAACCTATCAATCTGTAAAATGCGAGGTATCTGATTCTCTATGAGACTTCCACCTACCACCTTTTCCTGGACATCGCCGTATGCAGTTATCTTTATATAATGTTTAAAATCTTGAGATTCTTCGTTGGCAACTTCTTCTACTTCTATGCCGTAATCTTTGGCAAGATAAGTAGCATTTATGATATTCACCGGATAATCCGTTATACTTTTTAAAACACCTTTTAATACGGCTGCCACCACTGGTTTTGAGTTTTTAGCCAAATCTCCTATCACTTCTATCTTTATCTTTTTTATACCATCGGTGCTAAGTTGAGCCACAAAGCTACCCATATTTTCAGCCAAATCTAAGTGGGGTTTTATAAGAGTTATTACAGATATATCTGGGAAAGGTGCATTTACCACGTAATCTACAGGCTGTCCTTTTAAAGCTTTTGTTACCTGCTGCGCTATTATAATACCTACGTTTTCTTGGGATTCGTAGGTGTTTGCACCTATATGAGCACTCAACGATACGTTTTTACACTCTTTAAAAGCATCAACAAGCTCTTTTGGCGGTGGTTCTTTGCTAAAAACGTCTATACCAGCACCGTATAGTTTTCCGCTTTTAAGAGCTTCTATCAAATCCCATTCTACTATTATACCGCCTCTAGCGCAGTTTATAACAATAGCACCATCTTTCATTTTAGCAATGCGCTCTTTGTTTATCATACCTTTTGTCTCATGGGTTAAAGGAGTGTGGATTGTAATTATATCCGATACTCCCAACATTTCATCCAAATCGTCGTATAGCTTTACCCCCAACCTATCACCTTTTTCTCTTGGTATGTAAGGATCATATGCTAAAACCTTCATTCCAAAAGCTTTTGCTCTTATTGCCACTTGAGAGCCTATGTTTCCTAAACCTATTATACCGAGCGTTTTTCCGAAAAGCTCAATACCCATAAAGCTGTGTCTTTCCCATCTGTAGTCCATTATCGTGTTGTGGGTTTTATGGATAGTTCTAATTACATTTATCATATGGCCTATTGTAAGCTCTGTGGCGCCTATGGTATTTGCACCTGGTGTATTGCATACTAAAATTCCTTTTTTTGAAGCAGTTTCTATATCAACGTTATCAACACCTACACCAGCCCTTCCTATGACTTTTAAATTCTTTGCCCTTTCTAAAAGCTCGGTAGTAATTGGTGTTCTACTTCTTGTTACTATTGCATCGTAATTTTCAACTATTTCTAAAAGCTCATCAAACTTAATTTCAGGATAATAATCCACTTCAAACTCTTTTTTGAGGATTTCTACGCCCTTTGGAGATATGGGATCAGTGATTAAAACTTTCATAAAAACCTCCACAATTAAATTAGAATATATATTATAGCATATAAATTTGCGTATCTTATGGTGCAATAGCTCTAAGGCAAACTTAAAAGAGCTTGGACCGCTTCCTCTAATCTTCCTATTATCTCATCGTATGAGAATTTGTATTCCTTTAAAGGCCAGCCGTATCTTACTATTATCTTTTTGGGTTTTGGAAATATGTCGCCTATTTTCATAGCTTCATAAGAGCCTATTATAGCCGTTGGTACTATTGGTACACTCAACTCTTTGCTTAGTATTGCTACTCCCTTCTTAAAAGGAAGCAGTTTACCGTTTCTAGTTCTAGCTCCTTCTGGAAATATAACCAAACTTTTGCCGCTTTTTAAAACCCCTGCTGATTTTATAAGTGTTTCTTTTACGTTGGACTGTGTATCTACAGTGATTACATGAAAGTATCTAGCTATAAGCTCACCAATTTCACCTTCAAAATACTCTTTAGCACCCACAAAAAATACATCTTTTACTAATTCCTTTGGTAACGACGCCGCTATTAGAAATCCATCTAAATAACTGGCGTGGTTAGGGGCTATTATAAAAGGCTTCTCTTTGGGAAGATTTGGAATGCCTTCTACTTTAAACCTAAAGTAAACTTTGAAAATTTGTTTTAGTATGTAAGACCCATAAACAATGAGATTGTCTTTATACTCGTTTATATCTATAGGAGTGGATTCGCTCAATATATCGTGCCAATTTATATCTTTTATATTTTTAGCTTCTTGAGATGACACTAAAGCCATAAGCTGCTCAACGGACAAGTATTTTGACAATTCTTTCTCGGGTAGATTTATACCAAAGGTTTTTTCTAAAAAACTAAGTAGTTCTACTTTGTCTAAAGAATCAAGTCCGAGGTCTATTTCTAAGTGGTCTTTAGGAGATATATCACTCTTGTACTTTCTTAGGTAATCAAGTAGAATACCTTCTTGTTCTGTTAGAATACCGATTGATTTTTCTTCTTTTTGATGAGCTTGTTCTTGCAGATTAGCCTTTTGCTGATTTGATAAACTGGTTTCGTCTTGAGCTTTTAGCAAAAACCTCTTTATTTTTCCAAGCCTTGTTTTGGGAAGTTCTTCCTCTCTTATAGTAAAATCTGTGATGTTTTTGTAAGAAGGCAATTCTCTATTTACTTTGTCAATCACTTCCCATGTAATGTATTCTCTTAGATTTAATATACCTTTTTCTTTTACAAGCTCAAAATCTGGGACCACTATGGCATGAAGATGTCCGTTTTTTTCTATCACTGCAACTTCTTTTACAATGTCGCTTTTGGAAAGTATGAGGTTTTCTATTTCTTCTGGAATTACTTTTTTGCCATTTTCAAGTACTATCAGCTCTTTTTTTCTACCAACTATGTAAAGGTATCCATCTTCGTCTATATGTCCTATATCACCAGTATAAAACCATCCATCTTTTATAGCTTCATTGGTGAGATCTGGTCTTTGCCAATAGCCTTTCATCACATTTTTGCCTTTTACCAACACTTCACCATCTTCTGCTATTCTTACCTCAACACCAGGTATTGGTTTTCCAACAGAACCTATCTTTATACTACCTGGAACATTAAAGCTTACTATAGGAGATGTTTCAGTAAGGCCATATCCTTCTAGCACATCAAAACCAAGCATATAAAGGTCATGGGCTATATTTGGGTCTAGTTTCGCACCACCGCTTATAAAATACTTTAGTCTTCCACCAAAGCTTTTATGAACCTTCTTAAAGATAATTTTACCAAGCTTTGGACTACCAATAAAATCTACAAGAGAAAACAGCCTTTTTGCTACAGGGATGTTGTTTATCTCTCCAAATATTCTATCGTGTAATATTTTGTAAAGCTTAGGCACACCTATTAAGGCAGTTACTTTATTGGCAGTTATTAAATTTATCAAAGAACTAGAAGAAAGATTTTCACTAAATATTATTGTAGCTCCTAGGTAAAGAGGTACAAGCAAGGATACCATCAAAGGGTAAGCGTGATGAAAAGGAAGCAAAGCTATTGTAACATCTTTTGAAGAAGCTATATTTTCTTTAACTATAGCCTCTATATTGGATTGCAGATTTCCAAAAGTAAGCATTACGCCTTTTGGCTGGCCGGTGGTACCTGACGTATAAAGCAAAAGCGCTATATCTTCAGAAATATTTGTTATTGGCTCTTTTGGATCCTGAAAAGGTATAAAATCTTCTATATCTATGACTTCTATCCTATATTTATGCCTTTTTACGGCTTTTGCAAAGATATCTTTTAGATTAGAAGAAACAAAAGCATATTTAGGTGTAGCATCTTTTAATATAAAGGCCACTTCATCTTCGGAAGCCATATGGTCTATTGGTAGGGCTATGCCACCTATTCTCCATATACCAAAAAGAGCATAAGCCCATTCTGGCTTATTTTCTGAAAAAATAACCACCCTATCCCCTGGTATTATGTCTATAGCGGCACTATAAAATTCTGCTTTTTCAATTAGTTCTTTATAAGATATGTTTTGACCCTTATATATAAAAGCTGTTTTATCGTAAAATTTTAAAAACATTTAACACTTCCCAATCACAAAACCATGCCAATCGTTTTTTGTTAACTGTTTTAGGATTTTCATATTAAAATCTTTGCATATAGATTTAATTGTTTCTTCTTCGTCTTTATAAATTCCAGATATTATAAGGTACTTTTTAAATAGTTTTGTCAAGTTTGAGAACTCTTTTTCAAAAATATGCATTTCTAAATTCGCCAATACAACATCGTAAATTCCCACAAAATAATCGTAGTAGTATTCGTCTTTTATATAGTTTTTCTTTAAATCGTCCTCTAAATAACTTCTTTGTAAGATATCTAAAGGAGTAGCTACTTCAAAATGTAGGTCTACTATGCCGTTGTTCTTTGCATTTTCTATGGCTTCTTTTATCGCCAATGGGTCTAGGTCTATGCCTTTTATGTAAGATTTTGTAAAGTATCTGCTTGCTATTGTAAGTATACCACTTCCGCATCCAACATCCAAAAGGCTATCAAACTTGCTCACGTAATCTTTTATAAGCCTCAGCATAATTTGGGTGCTCTCGTGAAGGCCTGTTCCAAAAGCCATTCCTTTTTTAATTTTTATAGGTAATGCATAAGATGGTAATATAACAAAGATATCTTCTTTGATAGGCTCTAATTCACCAAAATCAAGCTCTTGATAGTTTATTTTTCTAATCTCTATTGGCTCAAAACCTTTTAATATTTTATCGGTTGATACCTTCCATATATTTTCTTTTTTTTCTAAAATCTCAAAACCAAAGGCTTCCTCCACAAGCAAATCTTCAAGTAAATCTTTATCTATTTCGTATACAAAAACTTGATATTCCATATAAACATTATAAAATAAAATCTCTTAAGTAACGATATGCTGTGATGCTGCAGAATTTTACAAAGATATAACGACGTTTTTGATTTCTGTATAATCTTCTATAGCAAAGGCTGGACCTTCCCTTCCTATGCCAGAGTATTTGAATCCACCGTAAGGCATATGGTCTACTCTAAAGTTTGGTCCTTCGTTTATGTTTACCCCACCCACTTCACAGTTTTTTATAAACTCCATCGCCACATTTATATCGTTTGTATAAACTCCTATTTGAAGTCCATAATCTCCTTCGTTTACAACGTCTATCACTTCCTTAACATCTTTATATCTATTGATGTTTACCACAGGAGCAAATGCTTCTTCTCTAAAAATAGCGCTATCTTTATTTACATCTACAAGAAGTGTTGGTAAAAGGTAGTTGGTTCCTTTGATATGTTCGGCATTTTTAGCTTTTTGAATTATTTTTGCGCCTTGTTCAATAGCTTCTTTAATCCAGCTTTGCACACGCTCCACTTGGGTTTTGTCTATCATTGGCCCCATATCTACGGTTTCGTCAATAGGGTCTCCTATTTTTATATTTGATATTTTTTCCTCTAAAAGCCTTAAAAACTTATCCAAAACCTCTTCGTGGACAAAGATTCTTTGTATAGATATACAAACTTGACCAGCCATTGAAAATCCACCTTGAACAGCTTTCATAGCCGCCTTTTCTAAATCCCCGTCTTTATGAACCACTAACGCCGAATTAGAACCAAGCTCTAAAACAAGTTTTTTGATACCAGCTTGTTTTGCAATAAGCTCTCCTACCATTTTGCTACCGGTAAAAGATACCACCCTTACATCTTTATGCATCGTTAGAGCTTTTCCTAAATCTCCAAAACCTGGCAAAATGGATATAGCTTCTTTTGGCAATCCTGCTTCTATTAAAAATTCTCCCATCATGATAGGGCTTAATGGCGTTTTTTCAGAAGGCTTTACTATGACAGGACACCCTGCTCCTATAGCGGGTCCTACCTTGTGAGCGGTAAGATTTAAAGGAAAGTTAAAAGGTGATATAGCCACTACTATACCTGCTGGTACTCTTATATAAAATCCAAATTTTGATTTACCGTTTGGATGAGCATCCATTGGGTAAGTTTTGCCATATATTCTTTTTGCCTCTTCTGCTGAGAATTTGAAGGTTTCTATAGCTCTATCTACTTCTATTCTAGCTTCTTTTATAGTTTTGCCTACTTCGTACACAATTGTTTTTGCTATTTCTTCTTTGTTTTTTCTTAAAAGCTCTGATGTTTTAAAAAGAATTTCAGATTTTTCATAAGAGCTTAGCTCTGATAATTTTTTAAGACCTATTTTAGCCTTTTCTATGGCTTTTTCTACATAAGAGGCATCTACCGTGTAAGTTTCTCCTATTTTTGAGTTGTCATAGGGGTATATTACATCAAGCTTTTGGTTTGTCTCTATAAACTCTCCACCTAATATTGGTTTTTTAACTATCATGGTTTTACATTATAAGGTTTAAACAAGATTTTGTCAATATGTAAAAGGACTTTATGGTATATTTTAATGTATGAGTTTAGATATTTTTAGAAAAAAACATTACGTTGAAGAGCACAAGCTTTTAAGAGAAGTTAAGGCGTTAGAGCTTGTTTTAATGGGTGTTGGTGCAATCATAGGTGCTGGTATTTTTGTAATTACAGGTATGGCTGCTGCTACGATGGCTGGTCCAGGTATTGTGCTATCTTTTGTGCTCGGTGCTGTTTCTCTTGGTATAAGCGCTTTTGCATATGCTGAGCTTGGTTCTGCCATACCTGTTTCTGGTAGTGCTTACAGCTATACTTACTCTTTTTTAGGCGAGATAATAGCATGGCTTGTAGGATGGAATCTGGTGTTGGAATACGGTATATCAACGGCTGCTGTAGCGGTGGGTTGGTCTTCTTACTTTAGGTCGTTTTTAAAAAACAGCTTTGGTATTACGTTGCCTCACGCTCTTACTGGAGCATACAATTCAGCAAACGGTACATATATAGATATATGTGCTTTTCTTATTATAATATTTATGTTTGGTATTTTGCTTTTAGGAATAAAAGAAAGCGCCTTTGCAAGTTCTTTTGTGGTAGTGCTTAAAATATTGGTACTTGTGATATTCGTAGTGTTTGCACTGCCACATATTGATTTTAAAAACTACAAAGACTTTTTACCATATGGTATATCTGGTGTTTGGCATGCAACTGGTCTTATAATATTTGCATACCTTGGTTTTGATGCGGTATCCACTGTGGCTGAAGAAGTTAAAAACCCTCAAAGAGACTTACCCATAGGACTTATAGGTTCTTTGACCCTTAGTACATTTTTTTATATTGTGGTAAGTCTTACCCTTACTGGTGTTGTAAATTACAAAGAGCTTAACGTGCCAGATGCCCTTTCTTTTGCAATGGAAAAGTTACATATGCATCTTATAGCAAGTATAATTTCAATAGGTGCTGTGATAACTATTACAAGCGTTATTATGGTTATGGGGCTTGGATTTACAAGGGTGGTATATGCCCTTTCAAGGGACGGGCTTTTGTTTGAGTCTTTATCTGACGTTCATCCAAAGTTTGGTACCCCTTACAAAGCCACGATATTAGGTGCTTTTGTTCTATCTTTAGCAGCAGGGTTGTTTCCTTTGAAAGATTTAGCTGAGATGGTTAATATAGGTACGTTGTTTGCGTATTTTATGGTAGGCATAAGCATTATCTTGATAAGGAAATCTAAAGAATATAATCCAAAGTTTAGGATGCCTATGGCAAAGGTTTTATTGCCACTAAACTTGTTTACATTGATTCTTATAATGGCTGGACTTCCTATGTTGACCTGGATAAGATTTTTGGTTTGGTGTATTGTTGGGCTTTTGATATACGCATTTTATGGATATAGACACAGCCAGTTAAACCAATGAACTATGTTTATATAGACAAAGAGCCTCTTTTATTAAAAGCCCTAGATTATCTTTCTACTGGGAATATTTGGTTTATAGATACAGAAACTACGCCAAAAGATATAAGGCTTTTCCAAGTGGCTTTAGAGAGTGGTCCTATTTATATAATAGATTTTTGGTTTGCAAAAGAAGCTCCAAAACTTATAAAAGATGTAATATCCAAAAAAGGAGTAGTGGGTCACAATTTAAAGTATGATTTAAAGTATCTTATGAAGTACGATATTCATCCTTATACGACCTTTGATACCATGATAGGTGCTCAGTTAATAGGTTTAAACAGAGTTTCTTTAGCAAGCGTATACGCCCATTTTACAGGTGAGGGTTTAGACAAAAAGGAACAGTTTTCAAACTGGTCTTCAAAAGAGCTTACAGAAAACCAACTTTTTTATGCTGCAAAAGACGTGGAAGTTTTAAGGCTTTTATACGAAAAGCTCAAAAAAGAACTGGATAAAGAACCAATAGTGATAGATGTGTTGCAAAAATCTAGGGTAGCCAAGGTCTTTGGATTGGAAAGTGCACATGCTATCATAGAGATGGGTTTTGTCCAAGAACTAGCCAAGATAGAGCATGTGGGTATCGGTATAGATGCTGTTGAAATAGAAAGTGCAAAAAAACAACTACAGAAAAAAACTCAAGAGCTTGCCATGAATTTTTACATAAAATATCGCATAGATATAAGTAGTCCTAAAAAGATAGGAGAGTTTCTAGAAAAAAATCTAAAACTCTCTTTACCTCGCACAGAAAAAGAAAATATAGTAACAGATGATAGTATATTGATTGAACATCTTGAGAAGGGCAATGAAAAGGTAAGAGAATTTATAAACAGTGTTTTAGAGTTTAGAAGACTTCATAAACTTCAAGAAAAACTATCGGAAATCTTAGAATACAACGAGCAAGGTAGAATATATCCAGAGTTTTGGCAAATAGGTTCTATTACTGGCAGGATGTCTTCTTCAAAACCAAATGTTCAAAATATCCCAAGAGATTTAAGGGGTATTTTAAAAGCTAAAGAAGGATACGTGTTTGTAATAGCAGATTTTTCACAAATAGAGCTAAGAATAGCAGCAGATTACGTAAAAGATGAGGTAATGATTTCTGTTATAAACAAAGGCGAGGATTTGCACAAGTTTACAGCTTCTCTTATTATGGGAAAGCCTATAGAATCTATAACAAAAGAGGAAAGACAAAGAGCAAAGGCGGCAAACTTTGGTTTGATATACGGTATATCAGAAAAATCCCTTTCTTTATACGCTAAGAACTCTTACGGAATTGAAATGCCAATAGAAGAAGCAAAGCGCTTTAGAGAGGTATTTTTTTCAACTTTCCAAGGTATAAAAGCTTGGCACGATAGGATAAAAAAAGAACTTAAGTCCAAAGGAGAGGTAAGGCTAAAAACCTTGTGCGGAAAACCTATGATAGCTTATACTTTTACTGATGCTGCAAACTATCCAATACAAGGAACTGGAGCAGAACTGTTAAAGCTTTCAGTTTTGATTTTTTCTCAAGAGCTTAAAAGACAATTCCCACATAATTTCAACGAGATAGCGAACGTTGTAAATCTTGTACACGATGAAATTGTGGTAGAAGCTAAAGAAGAATACAAGGAAGAAGTTTCCGAGCTTTTAGAAAAAGCTATGAAAAAAGCAGGATCTATCATATTAAAAGATGTAATTGTAGAAACAGAAGTTTCCATAAACAAGCGCTGGGTGAAGTAGTGGTAAAGTTTTTAATATTAAGAATTTTACAAGGTATTTTTGTGGTTATAGCTATTAGCTTTTTTTCTTTTTTGGCTATAAACTTTGCTCCTGGTGGATTTTTTGACCAGCTTAAATTAAATCCAAGCGTATCTCAAGAAACCATTAAACAGCTTGAGGCTTTCTACGGTCTTGATAAACCGCTATTAATAAGATATGCAGATTGGCTTTGGAACGCTCTTAGATTTAACTTAGGATTTTCTATAGAATACAACGAAAGTGTAAAAAAACTAATTCTTGAACGCATACCAAATACTCTTATGGTATCTATACCATCAGCTTTTTTGTCTTGGAGTTTAGCCTTTGTGCTTGGTGTTTTATCGGCTTTTAAAAAAGACAGCGTTTTAGATAAGATTATACAAGGAGTTTCTTACATTTCTATGTCTATACCATCTTTTGTGATGGGCTTTCTGATTATGATGTTTTTTTACAAAACACACCTTGTAAATATATCAGATATGCTTAGCGGTATAAATATAAAACATCTCATGCTTCCAGTGAGCGCCCTTGCTTTATCATCTTTTGGAGGACTTTCTAGACTTGTAAGAGCCAATGTGTTAGAGATACTAAACAGCCCCATGTATATATTCTTAAAAGCCTCAAAAGTAAGGCAATCAACTATAATAATACATGTTTTAAGAAACGCTTTATCTCCTTTTATAATACTTCTTGGATACGAATTTTCTTCTTTGATATCTGGGGCTGCTTTGGTGGAGATAGTCACAAACTGGCCTGGTATGGGACTTCTCATACTAAATGCTGTGTTGTCAAAAGATCTATTTTTGGTGATGGGAAGCCTTTATGTGGGAAGTATAATGCTTATAGTAGGAAACATAATCGCCGATATGCTTCTTTTCCTAAACGACCCAAGAATAAAAAGAGAACATATCATTTAATGATGATTTAATACCTGATAAAACTTGTAAAACAAAAGAGCCAACATAAAAAGCACATATACTCTTAAA
>JAGDWZ010000012.1 GCA_023269915.1 Hydrogenobaculum sp.
ATTGGGAAATAGGGCTTTACGATACAGTCAAAACCCTTATGGAAAACAACCTAAGAGAAAGGGTTACCGTAAGAGTAGATGGTGGATTTAGAACTGGTAAGGATGTGATAATAGGGGCGATTTTAGGGGCAGAGGAGTTTGGTTTTGGCACTGCCGCTATGATAGCAGAAGGCTGTGTAATGGCAAGACAGTGCCACCTAAATACATGTCCTACAGGTGTAGCTACTCAAGATGCAAAGTTAAGAGCTAAATTTAGCGGTACAAAAGAGGGAGTGGCAGCTTATTTTAGGGCTTTAGCAAGAGAAGTAAGAGAGATACTAGCTTCCATGGGATATAGAAGTCTAAACGATATCATAGGGCGTCTTGAGCTTTTAGAACCAAAACCATCAAGACTAAAGCTTGAAGTATTTACAAAAGGATACCCAAAAGATGCAAAAAGATTCAGAACTTTCGAAAGGAATGACAACCCTGAAAAAAGCTTAAACGATTTTATAGCAAAAGAGTTAGAAGAGTTTATTAAAAACCAAACACCCGTTGAAAGACATTATAAAATCACAAACATAGATAGAAGCGTAGGGGCTACCATAAGCTACTATACGGCAATCTATCACAAAGACAAAGGCTTACCGCCAAACACCATAAATTTACACTTTGAAGGAGTTGCTGGTCAAAGTTTCGGTGCTTTTAACCACAAAGGAATAAATTTATTTTTAAAGGGTATGGCCAACGACTACGTAGGCAAAGGAATGCATGGCGGTATAATAGCCATAAAACCGTTTTTTAACAAAGACAAAAACTTCGTATTGGCAGGAAATACAATACTTTACGGAGCCACTGGCGGTGAGCTTTACATAGCAGGCAAGGTAGGAGAGCGCTTTGCTGTTAGAAATAGCGGTGCAAAGGCTGTAGTAGAAGGAGTTGGTCATCATGCCCTTGAGTATATGACCGGCGGGATAGTGATAAATATAGGGGATTTTGGCTACAACGTAGGGGCTGGTATGACCGGTGGTATAGCGTATTTCTACGACAAAGAAGGTATTTTAGAAAAGCACATAAACACCTCTTACGTCTTAGTCCAAGACATAACCGAAGAAGATAAAGAGATTGTAAACTCTATGCTTGAGGCTCACGTAAGCTATACCGATAGTCCTTTGGCAAAGAAAATATTGGAAGAAGGTTTTGAGGCTTTTAGAAAGGTAATGCCTATAGAAGCTTGCGTAAGGTCGGAGAGCTCAGACGAATGTGTCCAGAAAGTATAAACCTAAACCAAAAGCTAGAAAATAGAGTAAGATTAAATCTATTCTTGGTATTGAGCCAAAATATAGAGCTTTTACAAGAGAACATAAACGACTTAGAGCAAGAGCTAAAAGTAGAACAAGAGCTAAACCCTTTTTTAAAGTTAAAAGCGTTAAAACCACCAAAAAAGTTTTTTGTAAACAAAGAAGATTACACAGAAAACATAGCAAACACCTACTCTTACAAAGAACACCTTATAAAGGCTATAAACGAAGAGCTAGGTGGCATAGAAAAAGAAGTGGCAAAAGAGATAGTGTATTCTCTTGATGGCAACGGCTTTATATCTTCTGAGGCTTTAGAAGATATTAAAAAACATTTTAACGTGGGTTGGGATATTGTAGACGATGCAAGAGCTTTTGTTATGGAGATAGAACCCATAGGGCACGGAGCTTTAAATCCCTTTGAATATATGGAGCTTCAAATAAGGACTTATCACAAAGATAAGAAAGACTATATAAAATATCTAAAATATTTGGAAAAAAGAAAAAAAATACCAAAGGAAGCTATAGAGTTTTTCTCAAAGCTTAAAAAAACACCTATCCAAATAGATAAGGCAAACCTTTTACCGTCTAAAGTGGATATTGTAATAGAAATAGACCAAGGAGAGATTTTGTACGATATATTTGACAACTATGTGGAGCTTTCTCAAGAAAATTTGGAGGAGAAGTTAGAGGACAAAGAGCTTGAAAGGTATTTAAAGCAAAGGGCTAGAAGGTTTGCAGAAGCCATAAACTTAAGAAGAAAGTTTTTAAAAGATCTCATGAAAATTGTAATAGAAACTCAGAAAGAGTATTTTTTAAAAGAAAAACCTCTTAAAAGCCTCATGCTAAAGGACGTAGCCAGTGAGTTTGGTATTTCTATATCTACAGTTTCAAGGCTTGTAAACGCAAAGTATGTAAAAACACCAAAAGGAGTGTTTAAATTAAGGTCTTTTTTTGTAAGACAAAGCGTATCTTCAAAAAGCCAAGAGGAGATACTAAGCATTATAAAAAAGCTCATTCAAAACGAAGAAACTGTTTACACCGACAAAGATATAGAAGAGATTTTAAAAAACTACGGTATAAACATAGCAAGGCGCACAGTAGCAAAGTATAGAGCAAAGCTTGGCATAGGAAGTTCTAGGAAAAGATGAAGGAGATTTTAAAAAAGTTTGATGAGCTTTTAAAAGAAAAAAACATAAAAAGCTATCTAATAACCTACAAACCAAACGTATATTACCTATCAAAGTTTAAATCCTCAAACGCATACGTGCTTTTTTTAGAAGGGGAGTTTTTCTTTTTTACAGATTCAAGGTATATAGAAGGGGCAAAAGAAAAGGTAAAACACATGGAAGTGATAAACATAGAGGGAGCTTTTACAGAGTTTATATCAACGTTTTTAAAAGCTAAAAATGTAGATTCCATATACGTAGACAAATCAATATCTTATTCATTTTACGAAGAGCTTTCAAAACATGTAAAAGTTTATTTTGAAAAAGACCCTACTTTCTTGCTGAGAAAAGTAAAATCAAAAGAAGAAATAAACACCATGCTAGAGGGCGTCAGAAAATCAGATGTTGTTTATAAGAGGCTTCTTGATTTTGTAAAACCTGGCATGAGCGAAAAAGAGTTAAGGGATTTTATCATATGCGAGTTTTTAAAAGAAAAAGCCCAAAAAGAGAGCTTTGACAGCATTATAGCCACTGGAAAAAACTCAGCCGTACCTCACCACGAGACATCCTTTGATAAGATAGAACCAAACAAACCTCTTCTTGTGGATATGGGACTTATGTGGGAGCATTACGCTACAGATTTCACAAGGACATTTCATATAGGAAAACCAGAGGATGAATTTTTAAAAGTATATGATATAGTAAAAGATGCTCATCTTTTTGCAATAGAAAAAGCCATTGGTGGGAATTCTCTAAAAGATGTGGATCTGGCTGCAAGAGAGTACATAGAATCAAAAGGATACGGAGATTATTTTACGCATTCCACAGGACACGGGGTTGGCCTTGAAATACACGAAGAACCAAGAGTTTACAAAACATCAACAGATATCATAGAAGAGGGCTTTGTATTTACTATAGAACCGGGCATTTATCTTCCAAAGCGCTTTGGCGTGAGGCTTGAAAACATCGTTTACATAGAAAACGGGCTTCCTCACGTGATGTCCTCTATACCGCTTGATTTGGTGATTTTATGATTTATATTTTAAAATCTTGAAAACTAATGCATATAATATATCTATGGAGAAAGTTTACATTTACGATACAACGCTGAGGGATGGCTCACAGTCTGAGGGGGTAAACTTTAGCATAGAAGATAAACTGCTAATAACAAAGCATTTGGATGATTTTGGTATAGACTATATAGAAGCCGGTTGGCCTGGTTCAAACCCAAAAGATACCTTTTACTTTGAAAAGATAAAGCATGTACCTTTAAAACACGCCAAGATTGTAGCTTTTGGCTCCACTAGAAAAAAGGGATTAAACGCTTCAAACGACCCTCAGGTTTTATCGCTTTTAAAAGCCCAAACACCAGCTATTACAATTTTTGGAAAATCTTGGGATTATCACGTATTAGATGCTATAAACACCACTTTGGAAGAAAACCTAAACATGATATACGACACCATATCTTTTTTGAAAAAAGAAGATAGAGAGGTAATATTTGACGCAGAACACTTTTTTGATGGGTTTAAATCAAACAAAGATTACGCTTTGAAGTCTATAGAAGTGGCTTTTGATGCTGGGGCAGATTGGGTAGTCCTTTGCGATACCAACGGCGGGACGCTTCCTTTCGAGATGATGGATATAATCAAGGAGGTGTTTGATAAATTTAAAAATGCTCATATAGGAATACACGCTCACAACGACGCCGAGTGCGCTGTAGCAAACTCTTTGATAGCTATAAAAATGGGCGCAAGACAAGTACATGGAACTATAAACGGTATCGGCGAAAGAACTGGCAACGCAAACCTTTGCTCTATAATACCTGCTCTTTCTTTGAAGATGGGCTTTAAAACAGTTGAAGAAGAATCCCTCAGAAACCTTACAGAGCTCGCAAAGTTTGTGTCAGAGGTCTCCAACGTACCTCTTCCAAAAAATATGCCTTATGTAGGAGCAAGCGCCTTCGCTCATAAAGCAGGAGTGCATGCTTCAGCTGTAAGCAAGAAAACAGACATGTATGAGCATATAAAGCCAGAGCTTGTTGGAAACACTAGAAAAATTACCATATCTGATATGTCTGGCAAAAGCAATATACTTTACAAATTAAAAGAGATAGGGCTTAGCGTAGACGAAAACTCACCAGATATTATAAAACTTGTAGAGCACATTAAAAATCTCGAGAAGGAAGGATACGTATTTGAAGCAGCAGATGCTTCTTTGGAACTTCTTTTGAAAAAGCACTTTGGCATCGTAAAGGATTTCTTTGAGTTAGATTTTTACAAGGTGGAAGTGTTAAACAAAAACGGCGAAGAGCTATCAGAAGCCACCGTTAGAATAAAAATAGGAGATACCATCCAACACACGGCAGCCCTAGGAAATGGTCCTGTAAACGCATTGGACAACGCCCTTAGAAAAGCTTTGGTGGATATATATCCAAACCTTGAGTCTTTAGAGCTTATAGATTACAAAGTTAGGATAGTTAATGAAACCGAAGGGACCTCCGCGAAGGTGAGAGTGCTTATAGAATCAACAGACGGAGTAAGGACGTGGGGTACCGTAGGAGTATCTTACAACGTGATAGACGCTTCCTGGAAAGCGTTGGTGGATAGCGTTAGTTTTAAGCTTTTAAAAGATGAAGAGCAAAATTTATAGTTTTTTAACAAAAGCGTATTATATTTAAGATTTATTGTTGGAGGTTTTTGATATGGCGATGCGTAAAGGAGCTGATGTTATCGTTGAGACGCTTTTAAAAGAGGGCGTTGATGTTATATTTGGCATACCAGGCGGTGCAAATATGGAAATATACGATGCGCTTTATAGAATAAATAAGATAAAGCATATACTAGCAAGACATGAACAAGGGGCGGGGCATATGGCAGAAGGGTATGCCAAAGCATCCGGGAAAGTGGGTGTGGCGTTGGCTACTTCAGGACCTGGCGCCACAAACCTCATAACTGCCATAGCCGATGCTTATATGGATTCTGTGCCGGTGGTGTTTTTAACAGGTCAAGTACCCACATTTTTAATAGGAAACGACGCTTTTCAAGAAGTAGATATAGTAGGTATGACAAGACCAGTTACCAAACACAACTTTTTAGTGAAGAAGATAGAAGATTTGCCCCTTATGATAAGGCAAGCTTTTTACATAGCAAAAACTGGGAGACCAGGGCCTGTTTTGGTGGATATACCTAAAGATATCACGCAAACCATGACAGACGTAGAAATACCCTCTGATGAAGAAGTTATAAACTCTTTGCCGGGTTATAAACCACATATAGAAGGAAATCCTCAGCAAATAAAAAGAGCAGCTCAGCTTATATTAGAAGCAAAAAGACCAGTTCTATACGTAGGTGGTGGGGCCGTAGCAGCAGAAGCCAACGCAGAAATTACAGAGCTTGCAGAGCTTATGAAGATACCAGTAACCACCACCAACATGGGCAAAGGCGCTTTTGACGAAAGACACCCGCTTTCTTTGAGAATGTTAGGTATGCACGGTACTTATTACGCAAACATGGCAGTTTACCACTCAGACCTTCTTATTGCAGTGGGTTCTCGTTTCGACGACAGAGTAACCGGTAAAGTAGATGAATTTGCACCTTTTGCCAAGATAATACACATAGATATAGACCCTGCTTCTATATCAAAGAATATCACAGTGGATGTGCCTATAGTGGGCGACATAAGGAGCGTTTTGGTAAGGCTTATAGAAGAGATTAAAAACAAAAATTCTAAGATAGTACATGAGGAAGAAAGAAAAGCCTGGCTTGAGCAAATAGACGCTTGGAAAAAAGCCTATCCACTTTCCTACAAACCTTCTGACAAAGTTATAAAACCTCAGTTTGTAATAGAAGCTCTATACGATGTTACAGAAGGAAACGCTATAATCACTACAGGTGTGGGTCAGCATCAAATGTGGAGTGCTATGTTTTATAAGTACTCTTTCCCGAGACAGTTTATAAACTCCGGTGGTCTTGGGACTATGGGGTTTGGCCTACCGGCTGGAATAGGCGCTAAGGTAGCAAGGCCAGATAAAGATGTTTTCATAATAGATGGAGATGGTTCTTTTCTCATGACCATGCAAGAGCTTATAACGGCAGCTCATTACAACATACCAATAAAAGTAATAATAGTAAACAACGCTTACTACGGTATGGTGCGCCAGTGGCAAGAGCTATTTTACAACAAGAGGTACTCTGAAGTGGATTTATCCTTCCAACCAGACTTTGTAAAGCTTGCGGAAGCTTGCGGTGCTGTAGGCATGAGAACTGACAATCCAAAAGAGCTAAAAGATGTTTTGTTAAAAGCCAAAAACATAGAAGACAAACCAGTTTTAGTAGAAGTTATAGTAGATAGAGAAGAAAATTGCTTACCTATGGTGCCTGCTGGTAAAAGCTATAAAGATATGCTTTTATCCGATGGTAAAAACGTAGAAGCTGAAACTATGTATTTGGTAGGTTAAAAGGAGAAAAGATGGAAGCGGTAAACGGAAGACCAAAAAGAGAGATTAAAAAAGGCGAAACTAGAAAGCATATAATAAGCATCCTTGTAAACAACGAGTTTGGTGTATTGGCCCGTATAGCTACACTCATCGCTGGTAAAGGATACAACATAGAAAGCTTAAGCGTGGGAGACACTTCAGAGGCCAATCTCTCACGCATCACCATAGAGGTGAAAGGCGATGATGTGGTTATAGACCAGATGATAAAACAGCTAAGAAGGTTGATAGATACTATAAAAGTAAGAGATTTGACAGATGTACCAAGGGTTGAAAGGGAGCTTATGCTTATAAAGCTGCACGCTCCTTCCCATAAAGAAAGGGATGAGATACTTAGGATAGCCCAAATCTTTAGAGGAAAGGTGGTAGATATATCCCAAGACAGCATAATGATAGAGCTAACAGGAGATAGCGAGAAAATAAAGGCTTTTTTAAACTTGGTAAGACCCTTTGGGATAAAAGAGATGGCTACCACCGGAAAGATTACATTAAAAAGAGAGTCGGTAGCAGAAGAAACACAAGATTGAAGACTATATTATAATATATTTCATGCTGATAACTAAGCTAAAAAGAGAGGCTATTGTAAAGGGAGATTTTTCTACCTTTGGTTATAAATTTTCATTGGAAGATGGAGGTGAATTTATTCAAAACGAAGCAGCGATAGTAGTAAACTCTTTGATAGAGTTTGATTTTAGAAAAATAACCCACGGTTTTAACACCTTAGTAGACGTGAGCGTAGATGTGGATTTTCTTTACAACGATTTTTTACCCCGCATAGACAAAGACATGAAGCTTGTTTGTGGCTTTAATTATAGAAAGCTATCTTCTTACTATGTTTTAAGTTATATAGAAGATATCTTTAACAAGTTAAGAAGCGAAAATATAAGCATATGTCTTTACAACTTTTACCCAAAAGAGTCTGAGATATCAGATAATATCTTAAAACATACGTCTTTTATAATGGTACCTGTCTCTGCAAACTTCGAAGATTACTCTAAGCATGTGGAAGATGGGATAAAACTAATATGCACAAACATATCCTCTTTGGAAGAGATGGAAAAAGCTTTAAAAAACGACCTAATATCTTACTACATGGGAATATATATAGAAGCTCCAAAGAAGATAAGCTTACCGAGAATTGAGAAACCATCTTCTATGGTAACGGAGCTCTTCATAAAACTAAAATCTCCAGACGATATAAACGAAGTCATAGATATAATAAAAAGGTCTCCAGAGCTTACTTTTAGTATATTGAAGTTTATAAATTCTGCTTTTTTTGCAATACCTTCAAGAGTATCCTCTGTGGAAGCCGCTGTAACACTACTTGGTTTTAACAATTTAAGGAAATGGGTAAACTTAGTGTTTTTGTCGTCGGTGGTATCAAATCCGGCTCAAAATATATATGTGGAAAAATCCGTTGCAAGAGCTTATTTTATGGAAAAAGTTTGTAATTTTATAGACTCTTCTAAGGCGCCCACCGCCTATTTGGTGGGGATTTTATCCTTTATAGACGCGCTATTTGGCAAAAGCTTTCAAGAGATATTTGAGGATATGCCTGTATCTCCTGAAGTATCAGAGGCTCTTATAGATGGCAAAAACCTTTTTGCAGAGCTTCTTGACTTAGCAAGAGCTTTTGAGTTTCATGACAAAGATAAAATAAATTTTTACGTATCAAAGTACAACCTAAACATAGATAGAGTTGAGAGGATTTACTTGGAATCTTTGTATGAATACGACAGATTTATAGAAGCAATACGTTAGATGAAAAACGATATTCTTCTTAAAAGCCTAAAAAAAGAACCTATAGAAAGATATCCAGTATGGCTTATGCGCCAAGCTGGTAGATATTTACCAGAGTACAGAGAAATAAGACAAAAGTACAAAAGTTTTTTAGATTTTTGTAAAAATGTAGAAGACGCCGCTTTGGTATCTCTTCAACCAGTTGATATACTTGGAGTAGATGCCGTAATCATGTTTTCTGATATACTGGTGATTTTAGAACCAATGGGCATAAAGGTGTCTTTTGAGGCAGGGGAAGGTCCAAAGTTAGAACATGATTTTAATTTTAAAAGCCTAAAATCTAACGATTTAGCGAAGGATTTAGATTACGTTTTTGAGCTTTTAAAAGTGTTGAAAGAAAAATCTCCCGTACCAGTGATAGGATTTTGCGGAGCACCCTTTACTCTTGCTTCTTATGTAATAGAAAAAGAAAGTTCTAGAGATTTTGCTAAAACAAAGATATTTATGTATGAAAACCAAAAAGACTTTCATACCTTAATGGAAAAACTATCTGAAGCTCTTATAGAGTATATAGACCATCAAATAAAATCTGGGGCCGATGTCATCCAAATTTTTGACTCTTGGAGTATGGCTTTATCAAAATCAGCCTACAAAGAATACGTTTATGATTACAACGCTTTTATCATAAAATCCATAAAACAAAAACATCCAAACACACCCATTATATACTTTTTTAGAGGCTCATCTTCTCATATAGAACAAGCAAGCACCCTTGGGGCCGATGCTTTGAGCGTAGATTGGAGCGTTTGCATAAACGAAGTCTGCAACACTTACCCGTCTTTGGCTTTTCAAGGGAACTTAGAACCCCAAGTGCTTTTGCTTAGCAAAGAAATCATGAGAAAGCACATTGAAGAATTTATCATGTGCATACCAAGAGATACTGCTTTTATAGTAAATTTAGGCCACGGTATAACCCCAGATGTATCCAAAGATAATGTAAAATATTTTGTAGAATGTGTAAAGGAGGTGTCTTATGGGAAAAGAATTAAGTTTAAAAACAGCTAAAGCGTATATATCTGGAGAAGGCGATAAAGCTATAATAGTCCTTCACGAATGGTGGGGACTTGTCCCGCATATAAAAGATATCACAGATAGGTTTGCCAAAGAAGGCTTTTTAGCTATAGCCCCAGACCTTTACGATGGGAAAACCGCAGACAACCCAAACGATGCCGGTGCTTTGATGCAAAACCTCTTTTCAAATTTATCAAAAGCCCAAAACATAATAGAAGAAACGATAGACTATTTAAAATCTCAAGGCGTTAAAAAAATAGGCATAACGGGCTTTTGCTGTGGTGGGACTCTTACATGGTATTTTGGAAAATACGGAGATGCCTTGGTACCCTTCTACGCCCTTTATCAGCTTGCTCCTATTGATTTTTCTTCCATAAAAGCCCCGGTCCTTGCAATACACGCTGAAAAAGATGAGTATGTACCACTTGCCGACGTAGAAAAAGCAAAGGAAGAATGCAAGAAGCACGGCATAAACGCTGAGTTTATAATATACCCAGGTGTGAACCACGCATTCTTAAATGACACAAGACCAGAGGTTTACAACGAAAAAGCCGCCAAAGACGCTTGGGAAAAAGCTGTTTCATTTTTTAGAAAACACCTTAGCTAATGGGTATATTACAAGAGATAGTAGAATACAAAAAATCAAGCTTAAATAGGTCTTACAGCTACTTTGATGAGCTTTTAGGAATGATAAAGGAGGCAAAACCTCCTCTTTCTTTGAAAAATGCTATCATATCCTCAAAAGCCATAAAAACACCAATAATAGCTGAAATAAAACAAGCCTCACCTTCTATGGGACATATAAAAAACGTTGATATAAAAAACCAAGCCCACAAGTATCAAGAAGCTGGGGCTTGTGCTATATCAGTTCTCACCGATGAAAAGTTTTTTGGTGGAAAACTCTCTTATCTTGAAGAGGTAAAAAGCGTAGTAGAAATACCGGTAATGAGAAAAGACTTCATAATAGACCCTATCCAAGTGTATGAGGCAAGAGCTTATAAAGCCGATGCGATACTTCTCATAGCAAGAATTTTAGACAAATATCAAATTGAAGATATATCTTACGAAGCTAAAAAACTTGGCTTAGATATACTTATGGAAATTTTTGAAGAAGATGAAATAGAAAAAGTAAAAGAGTTTGAAATAATAGGAGTAAACAATAGAGACTTGGATACTCTTGATATCGACATCTCTAAAAGCAAAGAGATGCTTCCTATTTTAAAAGAAAACACAAAGGCGGTGCTCATATCTGAAAGCGGCATCTTTTCAAAAGATGATATAAACTTTTTAGAAGGATACGACGGTTTTTTAATAGGCACATCCATTATGAAAGAAGACGATCCAGCTAAAAAGCTGAAGGAGCTTGTATGGTAAAAAGAATAGGCATATTTTTGGGAGTTATATTTTTGTTTTCGTTGGTGTTTGCGCTTTTAAACAGAAAATCTCCAAATATAGCAATAATAAGAGTAAGAGGTGTGATATTAAACCCATTACCCATTGAAAAAGAGATAGAAAAAGCCCAAAAAGATAAAAACATAAAAGCCCTTGTGTTAAGAGTAGATAGCCCCGGCGGTGCAGTGGGAGCAGCTCAAGAAATATATAGAGCTTTACAAATATTTAGAGCCCATAAAAAGCCTATAGTGGTTTCTATGGGAAGCTTGGCGGCTTCCGGTGGATATTACATATCTGTGCCAGCAAACTATATATATGCAAACCCGGGTACGCTTACAGCCAGCATAGGCGTAATAATAGACTATCTAAACTACAAAGACCTTCTTAAAAAGATAGGCATAGAACAAGGCGATATAAAAACAGGAAAATACAAAGATATACTGGTACCTTGGAAAAAGCTTTCTAAAGACGACAAAGCATATCTTCAATACTTAGTAGACAACACATATGAACAGTTTATAGACGCTATATTAGCCTATAGGTCTAACAAGATATCAAAACAACAGCTTCTTTCTATAGCAGATGGAAGAGTCTTGACGGGTGTTCAGGCAAAACAGTTGGGATTGGTAGATGGTATAGGAAACTTAGAAGATGCGGTGAAAAAAGCAGCTTTTCTTGCCCATATAAAACACCCGAGGGTGGTTTTCTTCAAAAAAGAGAAGTCTCTTGTAAGAGAGCTTACGGGAGCTTACTTTAAAGAGGCTATAAACCATCTTGAACTCATGTCACCAATTCATACCATGTATATGTTTCAAGGCTTTTGATATAATATATAGTTTAAGGAGGTGAAAGGCACCATGGAAGAGGAACTAAAGCAAGAAAATGAGAAAAGCAATGTGGAAAATGAAATCTCAAAAGAAGAATTGCTAGAAAAACTATCAAATTTAGAAAAAGAGTACGAAGCGCAAAAAGAAAAATGCTCAAAACTAGAGACTCTATTAAGAGTATCAAATGAAAAGCTTGTATCTTTACAAAGGGAGTTAGAGCAACTCAAAGACCACTATAGAAAAGAAAAAGAACACCTAAAAAAGTATGGGCATGAAGGACTTGTAAAAGATATGTTGGATGTGCTTGATAACTTTGAAAGAGCTATAACTCAGTTTAACAGCATGGAATCTTTAGACCCTAATACAAAAAATATACTAATAGGTGTAGATATGATATACAAAGATTTAAAAAATATACTAAAAAAACACGGTTTAGAAGAGCTAGAACTAAAAGGACAGATGTTTGATCCTACTTTGGCGGAAGCTGTGGATACTATCCAAGACGAAAACTTTGGTCCAGATGAAATAGTGGAGGTAACCACAAAGGGATACAAACTTCATGATAAGGTTATAAGAGCGGGCAAAGTGATAGTAAATATATCAAGAGAAGAAATCACATGATGCTCGTGCCAAACTCCAAAAAGGTGGCTGGAATCTTTATAGATGGGACAAACCTTTACTTTGTCCAAAAACAGTTCTTGGATTTTAAGGTAGATATATTAAAACTCGTTAGATACTTTGCAAATTACTTTATCATATACAACACGTTTTTTTATCTAGCTTACAAAGAAGAAGAGGAAAAGCAAAACAAGTTTTATAGGATGCTTACCTTTGGCGGGGTTACCGTCATCAAAAAAGCTGTAAAACAATTAAAAGACGGTAGCATGAAGGGAAACCTAGACGTAGACCTTGCCATGGATTGCCTTCTTACCAAAGACAACTACGATGTAGCGATATTGGTTACTGGAGACAGCGATTTTGAAAAGCTTATAAACATACTTAGGACCTTTGGAAAACAGATAATAGTGGTTTCTACGAAAGATAGCTCTTCTATAGAGCTTGTAAACATATGTGATTTGTTTATAGAATTAAAAGACTTGGCACCTTTTATAAAACTAGAAGAGCATGAAAAACAAAACAGTACATAACTATATAGTAATAAAAGGGGCAAGACAACACAATCTCAAAAATATAGACATAGACATTCCAAAAAATAAGCTTGTGGTAATAACGGGCCCATCTGGTAGCGGTAAGTCTTCTTTGGCTTTTGATACAATATACGCAGAGGGTCAAAGAAGATATGTAGAATCCTTATCTTCTTACGCAAGGCAATTTTTAAATGTTATGGACAAACCTGAAGTAGATAGCATAGAAGGCTTATCGCCTGCCATTGCCATAGACCAAAAAACCACCTCTCACAACCCGCGCTCTACCGTTGGTACCATCACAGAAATATACGATTATATAAGGGTGTTTTGGGCAAATTTAGGAAAACCCAAATGTCCCATATGCGGAAGGGTTTTGGAAGGACTATCAGCCCATGAGATACTAGAGCATGTATACAGCAAGTACCAAGGTAAAAAGGTGCAGATTTTAGCGCCCATAGTAAGGGGTAAGAAGGGTGAGTTTAAAGATGTTTTCAAAAACATAGAAAAACAAGGATTTTCAAGGGTAAAAGTAGACGGCGATATTTACAGAATATCTGAAGTGCCTTCTTTGAATAAAAACCAAAAACACGATATAGACATCATAATAGATAGGCTTACGTTAAACGAAGAAGAAAGGCCTAGGGCTTTACTTGCCATAGAAAAAGCTTTGGAACAAACAGAGGGACTAGTAAAAATAGAAGACGTAGAATCTTCCTCTTTTGAGCTTTTTAGCGAAAGTATGGTGTGCCCAGAGCACGGATTTTCCATCCAAGAGCTTTCCCCAAGGCTCTTTAGTTTCAACTCACCATACGGAGCTTGTCCTGTTTGTAAAGGACTTGGTGTAAAATGGGAGATAGATGAAGAGGCCCTTATAGACCAAAACGCTACAGTTTTAAACGCTATAAGGATATTTAACGAATATCAGTTTTTTGATTATCTAAAGTTTCCAGTTTTAGAGATTTTAAGAAAATTTAAAATAAACCCAAATACAGCTTTTAAAAATGTACCAAAGGAGATAAGAGAGCTAATACTTTACGGCTCAAGGGGCAATTACAGCTTTCACTTTGAAGGTATAATTCCACATTTAGAACAAAGATATGTAAACGCCGATGAAGCAGATAGGGTAAAAGACTTGTTAGATAGCTTTATAAGGGAAAATCCTTGTCCCGTTTGTGATGGTTCTAGACTAAAACAAGAGGCTTTGTCTGTTTTTGTGCTCGATAAAAACATATGGGATGTGGTAAAAGTATCCGTGGATAAAACATACGATTTTTTTGACTCTATAGAGGATAAGCTAACCGACAAAGAAAAAGAAATAGCAAAGCCCCTTCTAAAAGAAATAAAAAACCGCATAAAGTTTTTGCTAGATGTAGGGCTTGATTATATATCCTTGGGAAGGAGTGCAAACACCCTTTCAGGCGGTGAGATGCAGCGCATAAGACTTGCTACCCAAGTGGGTTCTAAGCTCACAGGTGTTTTGTATGTATTGGATGAGCCTTCCATTGGACTTCACCCAAGAGATACTGGCAAGCTCATAAATACGTTAAAAGAACTAAGAGATCTTGGAAACACCGTTATAGTGGTAGAGCATGACCATGAGACGATAGAATCGGCTGATTATATAGTAGAGCTTGGACCTAGTGCTGGTAAAAACGGCGGTTATATAGTATCTAAGGGGACTGTCGAGCACATTAGAAAAGATAAAAAATCTCTAACTGGCGGATATCTATCTGGTAGGCTTTCTATAGAAATGCCCAAAGAAAGAAGAAAACCCGAAAAAGGCTTTCTTAAAATAGTAGGGGCAAAAGAAAACAACCTAAAAAATATAACGGTAAGATTTCCAGCAGGGCTTTTCATATGCGTTACAGGAGTCTCAGGTAGTGGAAAATCAAGCTTGGTCTATGATATATTGTGGCAATACGCCAAAAGGCATTTTTACAGCTCTTACGAGTATATAGGTAAGTTTGATAAGATAGAGGGTATTGAGCTTTTTGACAAAGCCATAAACGTAGACCAATCTCCCATAGGAAGGACTCCCAGAAGCAACCCAGCTACATACGTAAAAGTTTTTGATGCTATAAGGGAGCTTTTTAGTCAAACGCCGGAGGCAAAAGCAAGGGGATATAGCCCAGGTAGATTTTCTTTTAACGTAGAAGGCGGTAGATGCGAGGCTTGTCAAGGAGAAGGAGTTATAAAGGTGGAGATGCACTTTTTGCCGCCTGTTTATGTAACTTGCGACGTGTGTAAAGGTGCCAGATACAACAAAGAAACCCTTGACATAAGATACAATGGCAAAAACATATCGGATGTTTTAAATATGACGGTGGACGAAGCTTACGAATTTTTTAAAAACATTCCCTCTATATCAAGAAAATTAAAACTCCTTCAAGAAGTGGGGCTTGGTTATATATCTCTTGGTCAAAACGCCACTACTTTGTCTGGTGGCGAAGCCCAAAGGATAAAGCTTTCAAAAGAACTATCTAAAAAAGATACCGGCAACACCCTTTATCTTTTAGACGAGCCCACCACAGGTCTTCACACCGATGACATAAAAAAGCTTATCAACATACTTCAAAGGCTTGTAGACAAGGGAAATACTGTGGTGGTGATAGAGCACAACTTAGAGCTTATAAAATGCGCTGACTGGATAATAGATATAGGACCAGAAAGCGGTGAGCGTGGAGGGTATCTTCTTTTTGAAGGACCACCAGAAGAGCTTATACATCACCCACACTCCTACACGGCAAAAGCGCTAAAGCCTATTTTAAAAGCTGCAACATAATGCTAGAAAAAGAGTATATTTTTAAGATTTTAACGTTTTTAAAAGCTAGAAACAAGAATGTATTTGCCACATGGCAAGAGGAATCGGTATTAAACGGTAACATAGCCACCATAGCAAATGTGTCAAACGATACAATATCCTTAGCTTTTGAGCATCAAGATACGCTTTATTCTATATCCCCCGGCAAAAATATGCTGGTTAGAACTGGCATACTTCTAAGGCCCATTCTTTGCAACGTTGTAAGCAAAGAAAAATCTATTGCAACTCTTAACTACATCAGCTTAGTGGCCGTAGATAGAGAAAAAAGAAGATTTTTAAGAATAAACCTTGAAGAACCAATAGATGCCACAGTTTTAATCAGCAATCTGTTTTTTCCAGCAAGGATAATAGACATATCTGAGGCTGGGGCTGGCATCATAATAAACACAAACAAACCTTTAGATATGTTTTCCAACAAATATGCGGATATGCAATTTACTATATTAAATACTATCATTAGAATAAAAATACGTTTTGCTTGGATTAGTAAGACAAATCTTGAACAATTTTTTGCTGGTGTTGAATTTTTAGCGGATAATTTCCAAAAAAACAAAATCCAAAAATTTATGATAGACAATATGTACAATATAGAACAAGAGATACTTGAGTTTCTTAATTTTCTATGAGGCTTTCCCACTCAAAGTTGACTATATTCTTCTTCTCTTTGCTAAACTCTATCCCTATCAAATACACTTTTTTATCTTTATGCTTCTCATAATACCTTTTCTCCTTTATCTGTTTTAAAGCCTTATACTCTTCTTTGTCTTCTACCACCTTAAACTCTAAGATATAAACTGCATCCTCTGATAAAATAGACAAATCAATCCTTCCAACGTTGGTACTATCTTCAACCTTAAGGTTTAATCCAGCACCGTTAAAAAGAGCATAGACAACAGACGCATAAAATCCCTCATAAGAGTCTATATCATTTTTCCTATACCAATCATGAGGGATGCTTGCAAAGAATGTATATATAGCATCTTTTAGTTTGTCTATATCTTTTGTCAATATAGCCTTTTTTATGCTTGTTTCTGTTTTGCTTACACGCACAGGCTCTTTGAATACATATATCAAAAATGAGCTGTTGAAACTCTTTCTCACTTCTAAGTTTGGATAAGACAGTATGTATGTCCCGTATTCTTCCATAAACTCTTTTATCGTAAGATAACCAGCTTGAAACAAAAGATTCTCTGGAAATATGTTATCCACATCAAGATTAGACAAAATCTCTTCTCCTACTTCCAAATTCTCAAGCTCTGGGACATAATATTTATTTTTCATAAACATCTTTATCAAAAATGTAGGTGTTCCTGTTTCAAACCAAAACGCTCTAAACCTTTTCTCTGAAAAAAGAAGCAATATATCAAAAGGATTGTAAACTTTCTCTCCAAGCCAACTATAACCGTTGTACCACTCTTTTACCTTCTCTTTGTCAAAATCCTTTATCCTATCGTAAAACACGCTTTCAAGCTCAGATTGCGTATAACCGCATATCGTAGAAAACTCTTCGTTTAACGTAATATCTTGAAGCTGATTCAACCCACTAAATATAGATACCTTAGAAAATCTTGATACACCTGTAAGAAATACAAGTTTTAGATACGGATCCATACCTTTTAACACCGAATAAAAATCTTTTAATATCTCTCTATTTTCTTTTGCTATTTCAATGTTTTCTATAGCATCTAATATTGGTTTGTCGTATTCATCTACAAGGACTACCACAGGCATATTGTGTTTTTGATGAAGTTTTGTTATTAGCTCTTCAAATTTTATATTGATGATTTCTTTCTCTTCTAAATCTATTTCATAACGTCTAGCATTGGTTTCTAGTATATGATGTATATTTTTTTTGAGCAGTTCAGAGGACATCATCACTCCAGATGTAAAGTTTATATTTATCACTGGATACCTTTTCCCCCAATCCCAATTCTCATATAGATATAGCCCTTTAAAAAGATCTTTGCTGCCAGAAAACGCCTCTTTTAGTGTATCTAAGAATAAAGATTTACCAAATCTCCTTGGACGAGATAGAAAATAGTATTTGCTTGTTAGCTTTGGTATAAAGTGTGTTTTATCTACATAATAAAAACCACCTTCTATAATATCTCTAAAAGTTTGTATGCCTATTGGTAAGTTTTTCATACATCTTATTATATCATAGCGCTACGCAGATTATACGGCCCTGCAATAACTTATTTAATATTATCTCAATATCAAAAATTTTACATGGTCAATATTATAAAAGCTTGATACTGATATAGATTGATTGTCATAGGTCTAACAAAGATAGCTCATCAGAGATATCAAATCTGAGGGCAAAGAGCTGTCTAAGCTTGTAAGACTAGGGAAGCTATAACAGGGTTGGGTTTATCTAGCCATTTGTAGACCGTGGTAGACTTGTAGACCGTGGTAGACTTGTCGTAGAGATTGGCAAATTGTATAAAAGTGTTGATATCTAACGTTTTCAAAGAGTTAAAGAATTCTACAGCCACGAAACCCTTGCTTGCTTCTCATAAACTCTAAGCCAGAATTTACAGATTCCACTATGTTTGTGGTATATATGTATTTTCTTACTGGTTGAAGGATATTTTAAGAATGCAAGATAATTTTTTGTGGTAAGTGTTCACGATGTACTGAACTCATACACAAAATATGATATCTATTTCCAAGCACTCTATAGTATCAGTCCAGCCGTTGTAGTTGAGGATGATTA
>JAGDWZ010000028.1:0-8730 GCA_023269915.1 Hydrogenobaculum sp.
TAAAAATGCCGAAGGTGGGACTTGAACCCACATGCCCTTGCGGGCGGGGGATTTTGAGTCCCCTGTGTCTGCCATTCCACCACTTCGGCTAGTTAATATAATATCATATAGAGTCTTTATAAGTCAATGATTTCATAAAAGCTTTTTAAAATAAAATCTGGTTTGGTATCTTTTAGCTTCACATAGCCCCAGCTTGCAAGAGCGCTTTTGCAGTATGAATTTTTGGCACTTTCTATGTCAGCGTAAGTATCTCCTATTACGATGGCGTTTTCCGGATGGACGTTTAGTTGAGCTAAGGTTTTTAGTATTGGTACAGGTGATGGTTTTCTTTCGTTGTAGGTTTCTGGACCTACTATACATTCAAAATAGTGTTCTACGTTTAGGGCTTTTAATATAATAGTGCTTAATTCTAGCGGTTTGTTTGAAACTACGGCGATTTTTTTGTTTTTTGATTTTAAAAGCTCTAAAACTTCTTTTGCACCGTTAAAAAGCTTTGTATGTTTTATCGGTTCTTGGGCATAATAAGATTTAAATATTTGTATAGCCCTTTCCAAATTATTTTCGTCTTTTAAAAGTCCTTTAAGAAGCTCTCTCGCCCCAGAACCTATATATTTTCTTATCTCTTCTTTGGGTTTTTCCTCAAAGCCTAACTCTTTCAAAGTCTTGTTGGCAGCAGACGCTATGTCTTCCAAAGAATCTATCAAAGTGCCGTCTAAATCAAATATGTATCCTTCAAACCTCATCAAAGCTCCTCTTTGTACCAAAAAGATATGGCGCTATCTCCATATATTCTTTTGTCTTTTGAGCCAAAATCTAGTTTTGAACTGTGCTCCAATATAAAAAGCCCGCCTTCTGAAAGGACGTTTTTAACAAGGTGAATAAGCTTTTCATAATCTGAAAACTTGTAAGGAGGGTCTGCAAACACTATATCAAATTGCTCTTTTGTGGTTTTTAAAAAAGCCAAAGCATCTTTTTTGATAAATTTTATATCTTTGGTTTTTAAGTTTTTAGAAGAAATATCAACAGCTACCGGCTTTGCACCCCTATTTTTAGCCTCTAACGATATCACCCCGCTTCCTGCAAAAAGCTCCAAAAAACTAAGCCCTTCTATATCCCCAAGTATGTTAAAAAGGGCCATTTTTAGCATTGAGGACGTTGGTCTATAAGACATTAGACTATTATATCATTTTAAAATCCCAAAACTAATTATCAAAAGATAATTTATAATATTTGCATGGAAAAATTGTTAGATATCGTAAAAGAATCTTTTACAAACAGCATAGAAACTAAAAAAGCTTTTTTAGAAATGTATAAAGATAGGATAGTGGAAGTGGGGCTTATTATGGCTAGGGCCCTTATGGACGGCAACAAAATACTGTTTTTTGGTAACGGGGGTTCTGCGGCGGATTCACAGCACCTGGCGGCTGAGATCGTAGGTCGCTACAAAAAAGAAAGAAAGGGTCTTCCTTCTATAGCGCTTACCACAGATACTTCTATACTTACAGCCGTTGGCAACGATTATGGGTTTGATGTGATATTTGAAAGGCAGATAGAAGCCCTTTGTATGCCTGGGGATATAGCTGTTGGAATATCCACATCTGGAAACTCTCCAAACGTCATAAAAGGGCTCATGAAAGCTCACGATATGGGAGCTACCACAATAGCTTTTAGCGGCAAGCAAGGGGGCAAGGTGGTGGATATAGCCCATTATAGTTTTATAGTACCCTCTTACGATACAGCGAGAATACAAGAATGTCATATTACCCTTGGTCATACTCTTTGTGAAATCATAGATGAAGTTGTAAATGAAAATTCAGCTATGGCCTAACGTACTTTTATACCCTTTATTGTTTCTTATTTTTATTTTGTTTTTTGCTTTTAGCAACAATAAAATCCATAAAACTAAGATAAAAGACGGTTTTTACAAAATAGAAGGAAAGGTCCTAAAACCAAAGGAAGTAGAAATATTAAGTCCAAAGCACTTGGAAGGTAAAATCGTAAATTTAAACATAAAACTCCCAAAAGATAGCTACGTAAGAGGTTATATAAAGGTAAAAAACGGCGTTGTAAAGACATCCAAAGATTTCCTAGAGATATATGAAAGCAAAAGTGTTAAAACAAATCTAAAAGATATTCTTAAAAACAGGTTTAAAAGCACTACAGAAAACGATTGGTCAAAGGATATAGGATTGGCGCTTCTTTTTGGAGAAGGTACAAAAGCCCTGCCAGAAGACCTTCTAACAAGTTTTTCTGTAAACTCTTTGATATTTTTACTCATAATGTCTGGTATCCACATAGATATGATTTTTAGAAATCTCTCAAAGCTATTTTTTGGTGAGCATAAAGAAGTGTTTGCGCTTTTAATGTTAATTTTGTATGTAGGTATTTTTATGGAACACGGGGCTCCCATAATAAGGGCTGTTAGCTATCTAACGGTGGGCGTTTTGTTAAAAGCCCTATACAGGTATACAAATCCCATAAAGCAATTTTTTGTATCTGGGCTAATGAGCCTATGCTTTAACGCTTCTTTTTATAAAAGCGTTGGTTTTTGGCTTTCAATGATAATAACCTTTTATATTTTGATATATCTAAACACCATAGATATACCAAAAACATTTTTAGGAAAACTGATGCTTTCCTCTGAGCTTTCTCTTGTGGCTATACTTAGTTCTATGTTTATAATCTCAAAGCTTGGCCCTATTTCTTTTTTGGCGGTGTTTGTGGTGCCGTTTTTACTGATTATCGTAGAAATATACCTTGTTTTAGGGCTTTTAAACATATTGACGATATTTTCTTTACCAACATTTTACATACCTTTAAACAAGATAGCCTATTATTTTGGGGATTTGGTATATAATTTGAACTTAAAACCAATGTATTTTAAAATACCTGTTTATTACGGTATTTTGTTTGATATAACGTTGCTTTTTGCCATTTTTCTTATAAAAGATAGGATATTGAAGATATTTTCTATGGTAGTCCTTTTTGGAATAGCCTATACAATGTGGGGTTTATAAAAACTCTTTTAGTGTAGAAGTGAGTATATCTAAACCCTCTTCTATTTCTTCTTTTGTGATTACAAGGGGTGGAAGCATCCTAAGGACGCTGGTGGCAGTGCAGTTTATCACTAAGCCTCTTTTGTGAAGTTCGTTGGATATTTCCTTGCAGTCTTTTTTTATATCAAGTCCAAGCATCAATCCTTTTCCTTTTAAAAGCCCAAAATGTTCCAAAGCTTTTCTAAAAATTACCTCTTTTGATGGTATTTGTTCCATCAAAGAAGGTATTTCATCTAAGGTTATAGAGGCTGCCATACAAGATAGGGCGTTTCCACCAAAGGTTGCCCCGTGAGTACCTACACCAAAGGACTCCGCTACCTCGTCTTTGGCAATCACCGCTCCTATTGGAAGTCCAGAGCCAAGTCCTTTTGCCATCGTGATTATATCTGGTTTTATACCAGCATGCTGATAGGCAAAAAACTTACCAGTACGCCCCATGCCAGCTTGAACCTCATCAAGTATGAGAAGGACGTTGTTTTCTTTGCACAAGTTCTCAAGGGCTTTTAGAAAATCTAAATTGGCTTCGTTTATACCACCCTCTCCTTGTATAGCCTCTATCATTATGCCTGCCGTTTTTTCTGTTATTAGGCTTTTAACAGAGTCTATATCGTTAAACTCTGCATAGTCAAAACCATCAAGCATTGGTTCAAAGCCTTGGTGTAGGTTTGGTCTTGGAGTGGCTGACAAAGAGCCCATCGTCCTCCCGTGAAACCCACCTTTAAATGTGATAATCCTATACTTGTCTTGACCTTTATCTTTGAAGTATTTTCTTGTCAGTTTTATAGCGGCTTCGTTGGCCTCAGTACCGCTGTTGCAAAAAAATACCTTCCCGCTCTCACCAAAAAAGCTTATAAGCTTTGACGCTACCTCTTCTTGCCAAGGGTTTTCGTATAGGTTTGAAGTATGTAATATATTGTCTATTTGATTTTTAAGGGCGTTTTTTAACTTTTGATGTGAGTATCCAAGGGTGTTTACCGCTATTCCAGATAAAAAATCTATATACCTTTTACCATTTTTATCAAATAGACAAGAGTTTTCACCCCTTACAAAAGCAATATCTTTTCGTGGGTATGTGTTCATTAAAAACATAATTTAAACTTCTTCTTTTTTGGGTTTTTGTTCTTTCTTGGGCTCTTCTGTTGGTTTGGTTTGAGGAGTAGGATTGTTAGAGCTATATATGGCTTCTCTTACTTTCTTCTCAATTTCTTTCGCCAAATCCTTGTTTTCGCTTAAGAAGGTTTTCACTTGTTCTTTACCTTGACCTATCTTTGTATCTTGATAACTGTACCAACTTCCGCTTTTTTGGATTACACCCATATCTATAGCCACGTTTATAAGATCGCATATTTTACAAACGCCTTCTCCAAAGTAAACTTCGTATTCTCCTTCTTGGAAAGGTGGTGCCACTTTGTTTTTTACTACCCTAACTTTAGCACTATACCCTATTTTGTTGTCTCCACTTTTTATATCGCTTGTCTTTCTCACTTCAAGCCTCATATCCGCAAAAAACTTTAAGGCTCTTCCGCCGGGTGTAGTTTCTGGATTTCCATACATTTGCCCTATTTTTTCTCTTATTTGGTTTATAAAAATAAGCGTTGTGTTTGATTTGTTGGTGGCACCCTTTAGCTTTCTCAAAGCCTGAGACATGAGCCTTGCTTGCTTGCCCACTTGAGCATCGCCCATCTCTCCTTCAAGCTCGTCTTTTGGTACTAAAGCTGCCACCGAGTCTACTACTATAATATCAACGGCGTTTGAGTTTATAAAAGTATCTGCTATTTCAAGAGCTTGTTCTCCGTAATCTGGTTGAGATATATACATGGCATCTAAATTTACACCAAGCTTTGCGGCATATTTTGGGTCTAAAGCGTGTTCTGCATCTATGAAAAGTGCAATACCGCCTTCTTTTTGAGCTTCTGCTATGGCATATAACGCTAGGGTGGTTTTACCAGCCGATTCTGGTCCAAAAACTTCTATTATCTTACCTCTTGGAAGTCCGCCTACACCCGTGGCTTTATCTACAGATAAAATACCAGTAGGTATAACGTTGATAGACTGCTTTTCGTAAGCGGCTTTCATGGGCATTACGGCACCTTTGCCGTATTTTTTCTCTACTTGTGTAAGAGTCGCCTCTAAGGCTTTCTTCTTTTCTTGGTCCATATTTACCTCTTTATCAATTTGCGTCTACTATCTTTGGCACTTCAAACATGTTTAGGCGTTTTGAAGGGGCGTTTAAAAGCACTTTTTCCACATCTAAAGACGGTTCTGGCTCATCTTCTCTTAGAGGAGTTGAGCTTGTGTACTCCTCTTCTAAAAGCGATTCGCTCACTTCGTTTAGCTTGTTTACAAGCTCCAATATATTTTTCATCTGAGAAGCAAAAAACTCCACCTCGTCTTCTTTTAATTCCAACCTAGAGAGTTTTGCTATCTTCACTACCTCTTCTTTAGTAATACTCATAAATATTATTATACCATTTTAAGGCTTTTAAAAATAAACATTTTAAGCAAATTAAAAGGCACAAACATGAAAAATATGTAAAGGTCTATGGCAAAAACAACTTCTAAAGGTAAGCTCTTCATTAAAAATCCGTAATATGCCATAAGGTTTGAACCTACTATTGCAAAAAGCATGGAAAACAAAAGCGCCGTTGAAGGTCTGTGGCCAACGCCAAAACCTCTTTCTCTTACAGAGAATATACTTATAGGTATAGTAAGCACTAGAGCAAGAAATGTCAACGTTTTTAGGCTTTTGATATCAAGGTGAAATAATATATGACCAAAGATGTATATACCGCCCACAATCCACAATACGCTAAAAATACCAAACATAAAAGATACTATAGATATCTTCTTTATATCCCATTTGTCTGGTTTTTGAGAATATCCAACGTTGTCGGTAGCCAAAGAAAGCGTAAGAAAGTCGTTGTAAAAAAACATAGCTATTATCATCTTTGTAGTGAGCATGAAGTCTTTATCTATTAAGAAAAATGAAAATATCGTAAGCACTATGGCAAAAACCCTTATAGTCTTTGAGAATACGTATGTTAAAAGCCTTTGATATATCTTTCTTGAAACTATGATAGCAGATACTATGTTTATAAGTCCTTCGTCTGTTAAAACCACCGAAGCAGCAGCCTTTGCCACATCTGTGGCGTTTGACACTGCAATACCAAAATCAGCTTGTTTTAAAGCAGGAGCGTCGTTTATACCATCACCCGTCATACCCACTATATGGTTCATCTTTTGATAGGTTTTTACGATTTTAAACTTATCCTCTGGCAAAACCCCCGCAAATACCCCGCAAGATTCTTTTATATCTTTTGCCTCGCAAACATCGCCTTCTATTCCCACCAAAGATGCTATATGACTTGCAGTTTCCTTGGTGTCCCCTGTTATCATCTTTACGCTCACACCAAGGTTTTTTATTTTTTCTATCAGTTCTTTAGAATCCTCTCGTGGTGGGTCTGAAAAGCCTATAAAACCTACCAATTCTTTTTTGCTATCCTTTTCTATCCACACCGCCAACACCCTTAGCCCCATGCTTGCCATGTCTTTGTATAGCTTTTCTTGTTCTTCGTTTTCTATGGGAGCTACTTTTGGCGAGCCTTTGTATATGTCTATCTCTTTTCCATCTTTTTTTATTTTTGCTGTTGAGTATTTTTTTGACGGGTCAAAAGCTTCAAAATCCTCTCTTTCTATTTTGTAGCAATCGTCTTTTAAATAGCTAAATATAGCCTCTTCTATAGGGTCTTTTTGCTTTGGGTCTGAAGCTAAAGCGCTATAGCACATCACGTCTTTTTCGGTATATTGATTAACTGGGGTTATCTTATCCACCGTTATTTTGTTTTTTGTAATGGTGCCTGTTTTATCGGTACAAAGTATATCCATAGAGGCAGCAGATTCAATAGCGGAGAGCTTTGTAGTAAGAACACCGTTTTTAGCAAGTTCTTTTGCGCCAAGGGCTGTAGAAAGGGTAAAAGCAGCGGGTAAAGCAGCGGGGATTATAGGAAGTAGCATTACTACAAGTATAGGCAACACGTTTCCTAAATCAAAACCTCTTTTTATAGAAAGCCAAAAAAGTATGATTATAAGAAAAACACCAAACAAAAATAAGTATTTGACAAGCTCAAAAACCACCACTTCAAGCTGGGTTTTAGTTTTCGCCTCTTGGACTAGCTTTGCCGATTTTCCAAAAAACGTATGTTCTCCTATGTTTATCACCTTGCCTATAGCTTCTCCTCTTACCACAAAAGAACCCATATAAGCGATATCTTTTGCTTTTAGGCTTTTAGGAAGAGATTCTCCTGTAATGCTTGATTGGTCTACAGATATAGCCCCCTCCAATATCTCAACATCGGCAGGCACGGCAAATCCGCTTTGTAAAAGCACGATATCATCTATAGTCACATACTTTGCATCTATCTCCTTCCAAACTCCGTCTCTTAACACTTTTGCTTTTATGTTTAGATGTTTTTTTAAAAGCTCTAAAGCGTTTTGAGCGCTAAGCTCATGCCAAAAAGACACCGCTCCGTTGAAGATAAGAAGCACAAATATAGCTACTGTGTCTGGATACTTTTTTAACAAAAACGTCAATATTCCAGTAAATTCTAAAAGCCAAGGTATAGGACCCCAAAACTTCTTCAAAAACAAGAGCCACGGGGCTTCCTTTTTCTCTTCTATCTCGTTGAGGCCATACTTTTTTATATTTTCTTTAGCTTGTTCTTCCGTTAAACCTTTGTAATCCTCCATCTAGGCTTATTTTATCACAAACTTTTAAACTTCGTTCTCTTCTTCTTCGTAATCAAACGTTTTATTTGGTTCTTCTCCTGGGTCGTAAACAAACATCCAGATAAAATATACTACTATACCAACGAGCGTAACGGCACCTACTATCTCAGAAATACCCATAGAAAACCTCCTTTGAGGTTATGTTATCCTTTATTATGAAAAAAGTCAATGATTTTATTTTAAAAAGGTAGTATCTTTGCTAGAAATCTCGCCAACCACCCTGGTTGTGAGCCGTTTACAAGATAGCCATGCCCTTGATATAAAATCTCTAAGTTTGCTATATCTTGGCTTGGTACCGTATCTGTATTGTCTATATCTTGAGGCCTTACAATACCCCTTAGTGTAATCACCCTCTCTACGTTGTTAAGGTATATGATTTTATGCCCTTCTATAAGAAGGTTGCCGTTTGGATAGACTCTTTTAACATAAGCCGTGATAGTGGTGGTAAAAACACCGCTTTGGGATTCGGTGCCTTGGGCTTTTTGCTGAATATTTGAATTTGCGCCTACTCCTAAATTCCTTAACGTGCTAGACGGCAAGCCAAAAAAGGATGATATTGCATTGTTAAAAGTACTAGAGCGTTGAGTTTGGTCTGATATGCTCTCTACTGCGTTTACACTCTCTGACACAAGAATATGCACCAAATCACCTACTGCAAAAGCCCTTTGGTCGCTGTAAAGATTTGCCATAGGGCTGTCTGGTGTATAAAGGCTACCCTTTGATACATAATTAACTTTTGAAGGTGGTGCTGAATAGGGTAAATATTTCAAGTGGTGAGGCGTTGATGCACAGCTGTTTAATATGAAAATACTAAAAGCAAAAAACAAAAACTTTCTAAACTTCATTTTTTAGATTATATCATGTTTTCTAAAAATCTTACATGATGCTC
>JAGDWZ010000028.1:8830-18484 GCA_023269915.1 Hydrogenobaculum sp.
CTAAACTTCATTTTTTAGATTATATCATGTTTTCTAAAAATCTTACATGATGCTCACTTTTCTTAAACTCTGTGGTATCTAAAAGTTTTTTGTGTAGCTCTAAGTTTGATTTTAACGAAGTCCCTTCTATTTTGGTCTCTTCTACGGCTCTTTTTATACGTCTTATAGCCTCTTCTTTGTCTTTCCCGTAAGCTACTATTTTAGCCAACAAGGAATCGTAGTATTGAGGTACGCTATACCCTTGATAAAGATGCGTATCCACCCTAACGCCAAAACCACCTGGTAATCTAAGCTTCTCAACCACACCTACAGAAGGCATAAATGTAATAGGGTCTTCGGCATTTACCCTACACTCTATGGCAAAACCTTTGGGCTTTATAGAATCTATATCAAGCTTCCCATCGTCCGCTATTAAAAGCTGATAAGCTACTATATCAACACCTGTAGTCATCTCTGTAACAGGATGCTCCACTTGTATACGTGCATTCATTTCTATAAAGTAAAAATTACCATCCGCATATAAAAACTCTACAGTCCCAGCCCCTACATAGTTTATGGCTTTTGCAAACCTAACAGCGTATTCGTACAAAATCTCTCTTTCGCTATCTGATATGGAAGCAGAGGGAGCTTCTTCTATGATTTTTTGATGCCTTCTTTGTAAAGAGCATTCTCTTTCTCCTAAGGTTATAACCTTTTCACCATCTGAGAGTATTTGCACCTCTATATGCTTTGGATTTATGAGGTATTTTTCTATGTATACCCTTTCATCCCCAAAGGCATTTTTGGCTTCTGTCATTGCCGTTTGCATTGTTTCTAAAAGCTCTTTGTCGTCTCTTACTATCCTAATGCCTCTACCACCACCCCCAGCTGCCGCTTTTAAGACTACAGGGTATCCTATGCTGTGGGCTATCTCTTTGGCTTCTAAAAAAGATACTTCGCCGTCGCTACCTGGTACCACAGGCACACCTACTTTTTTAGCCACATCTTTAGCCTTTACCTTATCCCCGCTTAACTCTATCACCTCTGGAGGCGGACCCACAAACTTTATGTTGCTAGCTTGCACTATATCGGCAAAGGTCGGGTTCTCAGACAAAAAACCGTATCCTGGATGTATGGCGTCTACTTTAGAAACCTCTGCCGCTGCCATTATAGAAGGTATGTTTAAGTAGCTATCAGATGCTTTTGGAGGACCTATACATATGGCCTCATCCGCCATTTCCACATGTAGAGAGTTTTTATCGGCTTCTGAATAAACAGCCACTGTTTTAATACCCATTTCTTTGGCAGTTCTTATAATCCTTAAAGCTATCTCACCTCTATTTGCTATAAGAAGTTTTTTAATCATAGGTTTATTTGTATGAGCTTTTCTTTGGAAGTTTTACCAGCTTTTATAAAGATGCTTGACTTAGGAACATCAAGAAAATCAGAAAGAACGTCCACAAGCTCATCGTTTGCTTTACCGTCTATCGGTGGAGATTTTAGACAAACCTTTATATATCCGTCCTCTATTCTCTCCACCGATACATTCTTTGAGTTTGGCTTTACTTTTACTTTTAAAATCATTAAACTCTTTTAAACTCTTTGGGTAATTCTCTTGGTTCTACCCCGATGTACTCCGTCTCCTCTTCTTCGTTTAATCTCTTGCTGAAAGGTTTCTCTTTGGTAAGCTCTTCATATACATGAGCTACAAGCCCTGGGACTCTTCCTATGATGAAAAACCCTTTTCCTAATCTCCAATCAAAACCCATCTCGGAAGCCACTGCAGCTATTGCACCATCAACATTTAAAACGAGCTTTTTACCCTTTTGTTTAAATATCTCTTCTTCTACTTTTTCAGCAAAAGCACAATATTTATCGTAAAAGCCCAAAGATTTAGCTATATCCATGAGCCTTTTTGTCCTTGGGTCAAACTCTTTGTAATACTTATGGCCAAAACCAGCTATAGGCTTTTTGCTATCTAAATATCCTTTTACCAGTTCTTCTACGTTTTTATCTATGTTTTCTTGCATAAACTTCATAGCATCTTCTAAAGCACCGCCGTGGGCAGAACCAAACGTAGCCACACCAGCCGCCACTCCAACGTTTAACGTATTACCACCAGAGGTGACTGCCCTTGCAGCTATAACAGAAGGAGGAGCTATGCCGTGGTCTATCACAGATACAAAAATAGCATCCATCATCTTTGCTTCTTTTTCCGACGGTAATTCACCTTTTAATATAAGATATATAGCTTGTGAAAAGCTTAAATTGCCAACCAAATCAAGTAGCTTATAACCTCTTATATAGGTGTCTTCTCCTTTGTGCAACGTTATACCAGTGCGCCACTTCTTTTCCATCTATACCTCCTAAGTTTTAAAAATGAACATCACAAGTTTGCTCATACTCTATAAGCTCTTTTATATGAGCGTTTTCTCCGCAAAGAGGACAAGATTTATCTTTTCTTAGGTTTACTTTTCTAAAATCCATAGACAAAGCATCCATTATAAGAAGTTTGCCAATCAAAGGTTCTCCGCATCCTATTACAAGCTTTAAAGCTTCTGTAGCTTGTATAGCACCCATTATACCACCAATGGAACCAAGTATGCCAGCCTCTTGGCAAGTAGGCACCAATCCTGGAGGTGGAGGCTCAGGAAACAAGCATCTATAACAAGGAGAATTTTCTTTGTCTTCGTAGTTAAACACGGTTATTTGACCTTCAAACCTAAGCATTGCCGCAGATACAAGCTTTTTACCTAAGAAATAGCAAGCATCGTTTATTAAAAATCTTGTAGGAAAGTTGTCAGTACCATCTAGTATTATATCGTAATCCTTTATTATGTCCATCACGTTGTCTTTGTTTATCATGGTATTGTAAGTTATTACGTTTACGTCTTTGTTTAGGGCTTTTACCGTCATAGCAGCCGATTCTACCTTTGGCATACCCACTCTATCTTCTGTGTGTATTATCTGCCTTTGTAAATTTGAATAATCTACTTTATCAAAATCCACTATACCAAGCGTTCCAACACCGGCCGCCGCTAGATAATATATGGCAGGTGAGCCAAGCCCACCGGCTCCTATCACTAAAATCTTTGCCTGGCTTATCTTTTTTTGACCAACACCACCTACTTCAGGCAGTATTATATGTCTTGCATATCTTTTAATCTGCTCTTCAGTAAAATCAAACATACTTCAGCTCCTTCAAGGTCTTGGCCTTTCTATAGTTATATCCATGCTGTTTGCATGTCTTGTGATGTTTGTTACATAAAGGTCTTCTTTTTCTGGCACCAACACCACCACCACCGTATCCTTACCGTTTTGAACTATCAACTTGCCAAGCACCTCTTTACCAAAGTAAACTGGTTTGACAGTTCTAGCTATAGGATGCTTTATCCTTCTTGTGAAAAATACATCTATGATACCTATCCTTCTTCCATCTACAAATTTTGTATGATAATCGTACTTCTTTATAGAACCGTAAGCTTTTGGAAATTCCAAAGAGGCCACTTCCTTGTATACGTTTTGCGGTGTTTTGCTTACCTCTTTCTTTGGTTTTGGAGCAGGTTGTAGTTTTGTAACCTCTTTTTGTGGTTTTGGAGCAGGTTTTTGGGGCGCCATACCCTCTATATACGCCGATATGGTGATAGGTTCTGATTTCGTATATATAAGGTTTACTTTTGCTACACCGTTTATAAAATCTTCCGGAGGTATAACATCTGGTATAAGCTTTCCTGTACCACTTGCTATAAGGTGAACAGGTTTACCTACTATATTGTAATTTCTTATCACTTGACCATCTTGGTCGTAAGCTGTAACGTAAACTTCAAACGGCTCACCAGCAACTATAACTTTTTCTGGAATCTCTACTTTAAATCTTGATGGTTTTGGCGGGTACAAATCCACATAGTATTGCCCGCTGGCTACCTTTCTGTTGTTTATCTCGTAAGCATCTATAGCAACTTTAGAAGGTGTATCGTATCTTAGGATTATATTGGCTACACCGTTTTTAAACTTATAATAGTGTATCGTATAAGGAAGTGTGCCAGTTGGCGTTTTAAGCTCTACCACAACATCGCTACCTATAGAAGCGTAATTTTTAACTACGTTTCCATACTTGTCTAGGGCTATCACCTTTGCCACAAAGTCCCTACCTGCTTCTACCGTAGAAGGTGCTTCTATAGCAAATTTGTACACGGGGCCGTTTACTACCTTTATACTTACTACAGATAGCATGCTACCAGTGGCTTCATTTTTTATAGGCACCGGATAAGAGCCTTCTAATATGGACAGCGTAGCGACTCCTGCTTTTGTATCCTCTATCGTTATACTTAACGATCCATCTTTAAAATCTTTTGATGAAAAAAGAGCTGGGTCTACGGATAGCTCACTGGTGCTTCTAACTAAAAACTTTTTATCGTAGTAAGAAAAGTTCTTTATAAAGTTTCCATAGGCATCCATTGGTCTTAACGTAAACGTCACCTTCTGTCCAGCAGTAATGTATGTAGGTATGTAAGCGTCAAAGTAAGAAAAATTGCCGGGTTTTACATAAACTTGCTCAGCTTTTACAAAACCGCTACTTACCAATATACCCATAAGTAATAAAAATAGATACGCTTTGATAATTTGTCTATGGCTTCTCATAGTCTACCTCCTAGTAAATATTATAACAATTTTTGAAAATAAAAATTTAAAATGCAATTTCATGTAAAATATTAGAATGATAAAGATAATTGAGCCTAGGTTTACAGAAGAGGAGGCAAAAGTCTTATCGGACATAGTATTATCTGGGTATATCACCAGAGGACCATGGACAAAAAAGTTTTCTGAGGCTTTTGCAGAGTTTTTGGGCGTAAATAAAGTTTACACCGTATGCTCTGGCACCGCTGCTTTATACGTAATACTAAAAGCTTTAAACGTGGAAGGTAAACATGTGATAGTACCAGCCCTTAGCTTTATGGCTACCATAGATACTGTGCTACTGGCGGGTGGCATACCAATGGTGGTGGACGTAGACGAATATTACACTATGGATCCAAATCAGCTTGAAGATGCTGTTAAAAAATACAACCCAATTTGCATAATACCTGTTCACCTATATGGTGGAATGGCAGACATGGATTCTATAATGGAAATAGCAAATAGATATAATATATATGTATTAGAAGATGCCGCTCAGGCACACGGAGCTTCTTTAAAAGGTAAGATGGCAGGGGCTATTGGACATATAGGGGCTTTTAGTTTTTACGCTTCTAAAAATATACCAATGGGAGAAGGCGGTGCTATATCCGTTTCGGATGAACACATATCAAAAGCCATAAACTCTTTGATAGATTTTGGAGACTCGCCAGCTTTAAACTTAAGGATCACGGAGTTTCAAGCGGCTTTGGGATTTTTAGGGCTTCAAAAACTAGAAGCTCAAAACGACAAACGTATAAAAAATGCAGAGTTTTACAACAAACATTTGAGCGATGAACTTATAAAACCCGCCAAAAGACCAAACTCCAAACACGTTTACCATCTTTATACCTTGAGACATAAGAATAGAGACAACATCATAGAAGCTCTTAAAAAAGAAGATATAGACGCAAGGGTATATTACACTTACACGTTGGCAGGTCTTAGAAACGCTCTTCATCTTCCGCTTGACAAAGCCAATCAATATGTAAAAGAACTTTTTAGTATACCGGTGCACCCTTATTTATCCCAAGAAGATTTGGAAAAAATAGTGCATGTTATAAACAAAAACCTATGATAGGTATAATAGATTATGGCATGGGTAATTTAGGAAGCGTTTTCAAGGCTTTTGATAAAGTAGGTTTAAACCCAAAGATTGTAAAAAGAAAAGAAGAGTTAAAAAACTGCGACAGCCTGTGCCTTCCGGGTGTCGGGGCTTTTAAAGATGCGATGGAAAATTTAAAAAACTTTGAGCTTCTGGACGATATTTTAGGGTTCATAAAAACTGGAAAACCCTTTATAGGCATTTGCCTTGGATATCAGCTTTTATTTGAAAAAAGCTATGAGTTTGGTGAACATGAAGGACTTTCTATATTTAAAGGAGATGTAAGACTTTTCCCTACTGGTGTTAAAATACCTCATATAGGCTGGAATCAGCTTTGGATAGAAAAAAAAGACGGTGTTTTTAAAGACATAAAGGATGGCTCTTTTGTATATTTTGTACATTCTTACTATGTAAATCCTAAAGATAAAAATATCGTTGCCACTTACACAGATTATGGTATTGATTTTGCGTCTTCTATAGAATATGAAAATATAGTGGGTTTGCAGTTTCACCCAGAAAAAAGCCAAGAAGTTGGCCTTAAAATACTTTCTAACTTTAAAGAAAAATATAGGCTGTGAGGTAAGATTATGAGAGTGCTTTATCTTACAAGATGCGCAAACAAGTTTAGCGCTTATGAGGACTTTGATTGCAAGGAAGACCTTTTCAAAGACGGCAAGTTTTCCTTCTTGGAGAAAAAAAGAAGAGAAGCTTTTAAGCTTTTAAAAGCCAAAAAGCCCAAAGAAGGTGGTCCTCTTTGGAGAATTTACAAGGATAAGTTTTGGGAAGGGCTTCATATGTATGTTATGCCAAAAGCTGTAAAAGAAAGGATCTTTGAAAGGACAATTGTCCTACACCCTATCATGGGTATGCTATCTCCAGAAGACAAGGTTTGCAAGTGGGACGTTTCTTGTCAGTATAAGAATATGAGCTTTTGGAAAGAAGATATTTCAAATTACATGTCAAACGATGATTTTCTAGTATTTAACTTTCTGCCGGCATCTTTTGAAAAGTTCTTGCCAAAAGATATAAAGCTTGTGAGTTTTAAATATACGATAAAAGATAGACCTATGAAAGATAGCTCTTTGGCAAAAGCTTATACCATGAGATACATAGTAGAAAAAGATATAACAAGTATAGAGGCTTTTAAAAAGATAAACTTTTTAGACTTTGTGGTAAGCGATATAAAAGAAGAGGGTCAAAATATAGTAGTGCACATGAATTCAGAAGGCAAATATTCTGTTAAAAAAGCAGGTATTATATGAAAATATCCATAGTGGTGCCAATTTACAACGAAGAAGAAAGTGTAGAAACCCTCTATGAAAAGATAACTAAAACAATGGAAAAACTTCCCCATGAGTATGAGATAATAGCCGTAGATGATGGAAGCACAGACAACACGCTAGAAAAACTAAAAGAGCTTGCCTCAAAAGACAAACGCTTAAAAGTAATAAGCTTTAAAAGAAATTACGGACAAACTGCAGCTATGTTTGCCGGATTTCAGCACGCTTCAGGAGATGTAATAATCACGATGGACGCAGACCTTCAAAACGACCCTGCCGATATACCGCTTCTTCTTGAAAAAATGGAAGAAGGCTATGATGTGGTGAGCGGTTGGCGTAAAGATAGAAAAGACCCATTCTTTTCAAGGACTTTGCCCTCTAAGATTGCAAACTACATTATATCAAATGTAACAGGTGTACATCTTCACGATTACGGATGTTCGTTAAAAGCTTACAAAAAAGACATAGCTAAAAATTTTAGACTATACGGAGATATGCACAGGTTTTTACCAGCTTTGGCAAAAGGTTTAGGGGCTAAAATAACGGAAGTCCCAGTCAGCCACCACCCAAGGCTTTACGGCAAATCAAAATATGGCATAGGAAGGACAGTTAGGGTTATACTAGATATATTTTTGGTAAAGTTTTTAAACGAATATATAAACAAACCCCTTTACGCTTTTGGTGGCATTGGTTTTACACTTTTTGGTCTTGGGTTTTTAACTGGACTTTACCTTACTTACGATAAGTTTGTAAACCATCAAGAGATAGGTCAAAGACCACTTTTATTCTTAACGGTACTTCTTATAATATCTGGACTTCAGTTTATATCTACTGGTATAATAGCAGAAGTTATTACAAGGACTTATTACGAATCCCAAGATATAAAACCCTATAGAATAAAGGATGTTATAAACATAGAACCATTAGATGAAGATTAAAATATCTATATCTTTTTTTCTCACTATTTTATTTTTATACGTTTTTTACAAGACGGTAGGGTTTTCGGAGTTTCAAAAAAGTTTTTCAAAGTTAAACATATTTTACATAGGTGTTGGGTTTTTACTTTATTCTGCTAGTTCTTTTTTGAGGGCTTATCGTTGGCACAGTATGATAAAAGATATAAACATGGTGGATTTTTTTCTTATAAACAACGTCCACATATTTCTAAACAACATACTACCAGCTAGGACTGGAGAGTTTAGTTTTTTTTACATGCTAAAAAAACGAGGTATCAACCTCACAAAATCCTTTTGGGTGTTTGCTTTAGCAAGGCTAATGGATGCTTTGGCACTTCTTGGGTTTTTCTTTGGGTTTTTTTTCAAAATATACTTTCTTGTTTTTATAATAATCTTTGGCTTTACAATGGTTTTTTTGCTAAAGCATACCTTGGCTTTTTTACCAAACGTTTTTATATTAAAATCCCTAAAACAAAACCTATCCACTCATTTTGAAAGCAAAACAGCCATAAAACTTTACTTTATCTCTGTGCTATCCTTTGCTTTTAAGTTTTTAGGCTTTTACGAAATGGCAAAAAATATTATCCCTATGGGATTTTTTGATATATTGCCTTCTTACGTGGTGGCAGAGATTAGTTCTATACTACCTATAAACGGGTTTTTAGGGCTTGGCACCTACGAGTTTGGTTTTTCAATACCATCAAAGCTAACAGATATCTCTTTAAAATCTTCCTTGGATTTAGCTTTTATAACCCACGTGTTTTTGCTAATTTCCTCGTCAATCCTTGGTATTGTATCTTTTTTACTTTTAAAGCTTGAAAACTACGAAGAAAGATAAAGCTCTTCCAACTTTATCACCAAAACACCCATCAAACACCCAACCCCAAAACTCACAAGCACATCTCCAAGATAGTGAGCAAAAAGAAAAATTCTTGACATACCCACCAACATTGACCAAAGTATTAGATAAAACCCAATTTTCTTGCTTTTAAGATAAAAACTAAACGCCAAAGCGCTGTTTAACAACGTATGACCAGAGGGTATTGATGAATAATCTTTTTGACTTTTAAAAAAATAAAATCCATATATTCCCTTTTTTAGAAAAAGCTCTGGTCTTGCTTTGCCAAGCAAAAACTTAAAAAGCATGATAGTACTATCCGATAACACCAAACAAAGAGATATCAAAAGTATATACTTTCTTAAGCTTTTTACAAAAAAACTAATAAGTATAAACAAAGATGCGATATAAAAAACGATATTGTAATGCCCTACAAAAGATATAAGCTTAAAAATCCCATTAAAAACCTTAAAACTATCTTTGTGAGTATAAAGAAAATACGTTATATCCTTATCAAAGAAAAATATGCTTACAAGCCCAAGCATTATAAGAGATAACCCTATTCTAACCACATATCTATTATAAAATAAACATGCGTAGACAGTCCAAAAAGCAAATTGAAAAACATGCCAGCAAATTTTTTCAAATCATGGTTTTAGCGTTAAAATACCGTCCTCAAAGCCAACGTATAGTCCCAAAAAGATTTTAAAGAATCGTTGCCATTTGCCGTAGCACCTATAAGACTTGCATTTGGAACTACTCTCGTGGCTTCTAATCCAACGTTTGCATTTAAACCAGATATGTAGTAATCAATAGCTGCAC
>JAGDWZ010000056.1:0-12801 GCA_023269915.1 Hydrogenobaculum sp.
AAATGCATACCTATATAAAGATTGTTTCTATCTAGTTTTTAACCAATAGTGCAAAATATTGTTTATGATATAATAAATGTATGCTGGATGCCAAAAAAATAGCCAAAACCGTTAAGGAGCTAGTGAAACCTATTTCCGAAAACCTTGGCTTTAGACTGTTTGATGTGGAATTTAAACCTGAAAACGGATGGGTTTTGCGTATAATAATAGATAAAGAAGGAGGGGTTACTATAGATGATTGCGAAGAATTATCAAAAAGGGTAAGCGCACTTTTAGATGTAGAAGATGTGATACCGCAAAGCTACTTTTTAGAGGTTAGCTCGCCAGGACTTACTAGAGAACTAAAAGAAAAATGGCATTACGAGTTTTTTAAAGGTAAATACGCAAGAGTTTTTTTGAAAGAAAAGATAGATAACAAGCAGGAGTATACAGGTTATATAGACAGCACAGACAATGATAACCTTGTTTTGAGGCTTTTAGACAAAACTATAAAAATACCTTTTGAAAAGATATCAAAAGCGAGGCTGGACGTAGAAAAATGGTAAAGAATATACAAAAACTTATAGAAAGTGTAGCAAGAGAAAAAGACATACCGGTAAAAATAGTAGAAAACGCTTTGAAAAACGCCATAGCTTACGGTATAAGAAAAGAAAAGCACATAAGAGGAAAAATATTTGTGGATTTTGGAGAAGACGATACCATTAGCGCTTATATAATCTCCGGCAAAGAGAAAACAAAACTTGATATATCGGCAGAAGATTTAAACAGGATAGCCGCTTACGCTGCCAAAGAAGAGTTTTTGAAAGAATTAGAAAACGCCGAAAGAGAAAGAGGCTTTTTAGAGTATGTATCCCAAGAAGGAAACATAGTGCACGGTATAGTAAGAGAAGTGACAAAAGACCAGACTGCCATAGTAGATTTAGGACCAATCGACGCAGAATTACCACGAAAAGAACAAATCCCAAAAGAGAGCTTCAAAAAAAACGACAGGGTAAAAGCGCTTCTTTTTTCTGTTCAAAAGCAAAGAAACAAACCCATTTTGCTTCTTTCAAGAACCCATCCTAAATTTTTAAGAAGGCTTTTAGAAGCTGAAGTACCTGAAGTGGCAAGCGGTCTTGTGAAGATAATCTCTGTAGCAAGAGAACCCGGCGAAAAAGCCAAAGTGGTGGTAGACACAGAGGACAAGAAAATAGACCCGGTGGGAGTGGTAATAGGTGTAAAGGGCTCAAAAATAAATCCTATATCAAAAGAGTTAGCCGGAGAGCATATAGATGTAGTAAGATATTCAGAAGACAAAAGAAAGTTTTTGGAAAACCTATTTTATCCTGCCAAGATTCTCGATATGAGGGAGACAAAAGACCAGATAGAAATAGCCGTAGAAAAAGACCAAATTTCCTTAGCTATAGGTAAAAAAGGCATAAATACAAAATTAGCTTACAAAATTATAGGAAAACATATAGATGTCATGTCAAAAGAAGATTTCGATAGGTTGAAAAAGCTCTCCTGATGATATTAGAGATAGAAAAATTGGTCCACAGCGGCTATGGATTGGCTAGATTTCAAAATAAAGTTTACTTTGTACCCTTTGTCTTACCAGGAGAAAAAGTAAAGATAAAAGAATCTATCAGAAAAAAAGATTATGTTATAGCAACATTAGAAGAGGTCATAGAAAAAAGCCCTCACAGGATAGAACCAGCTTGCCCATACTTTGGTAAATGTGGAGGGTGTATTTTTCAGCATATTGATTACAGCGAACAGCTTCATCAAAAATCCCTCATTTTAAAAGAAACGTTAAAAAAGATAGGAAATATTGATATAGAAGAACTTAATAGCATCATATCGGATAATCCTTATCATTATAGAAACCGTGTTAAGTTTAAAGTCCGTAATAAAGAAATTGGTTTTGTGGGTGTTGATGAGGATTTTGTAAAGATAGAATCTTGTTCCATCGCTTCAAAAGCCATAAACGACATGATACCCTTTTTGAAGGAGTTTTCAAAGCAATTTAACCCTTCTTGGATAAGTTTATTTTACTCAGAAAGCACCAAAGAATATCTTTTAAAATTTGCTTCTTACGATTATATAGACAAAGAAAAGCTTAAAAAGTTTAAAGAACACCTAACCCCAAAAAACATAGTAGGCATAACCCTTATAAAAGACGACAAAAAAGAAGATAAGGTAATATTTTCTATAGGTATACCTTTTACATTTATAGAGCTTTTAGGAATAAAATATAGAATCAGTGTAAACAGCTTTTTCCAAGTCAATATAAATGTAATAAAAAAACTTATCGAGGCTATGACAAAAAACGAATCTCATTTTGATAGGGTGTTGGACGATTATGGTGGTGTGGGACTTTTTGGGCTTTACATGTCAAAGTTTTCTAAAGAAGTTGATATATCAGATATCAATAAAAGCTCAACAAACGATGCAGAATACTCAGCAAAACTAAACCACATAAACAACGTATCTATATACAATCAAAACAGCTATACATTTTTGAAAAAAAGTTTATCAAAGCACGCAAATCTTCTCATTATAGACCCTCCACGCACTGGTCTTACAAAAGAAGAAATAGATATCATACTCCTTGGAAAACCAGACTATATCTGGTATATATCCTGCGAACCATCTTCATTGGCAAGAGATTTAAAGCTTTTAAGAAAAAAATACAAAATAAAAGAAATACATATGGCAGATATGTTTCCACAAACCTATCACATAGAGACGGCGGTAAAGTTAGAACTAGCATGAATGAATCTTACCTTTTAATAGAAGAATCAAAACAGCTAAAAGGGGTGTTGAAAGTCTCAGGCGCAAAAAATGCGGCCCTTCCTCTTATGGCTGCTACAATATTAACAGAAGAACCTTGCATCATAAGAAACGTCCCAAACCTTCTTGATATAAAACACATGATAGAACTTCTTACCGATATGGGTAAAAAAATACATCAAGATAAAAACACGCTCTACATAGAAGGTCCTATTAAAAACAAAGAAACAAGAGAGGACATAGTAAGAAGAATGAGGGCATCTGTGTTGGTGATGGGTCCTTTGATAGCAAAATATAAAAGCGGTAAAGTATCTATGCCAGGCGGATGCTCTATAGGGGCAAGACCCATAGACCAACATCTCAAAGCCGCTAAGCGTATGGGCGTTGATATTGAAATTGAACAAGGTTTTATAAACTTAAAAGCCAGCATACTAAACCCTATAGATTTTACTTTTGATGTGATTACAGTAACAGGCACAGAAAACGTCCTTTGTATGCTAAGCACAATAGAAGAAGAATCTATTTTAAGAAATGTAGCCATAGAACCAGAGGTGATAAACTTAGTAGAAGCCTTAAAACAAATGGGCGTTGATATAAACATAGATGAAGAAAATAGAGTAGCCACCATAAAAGGTTCAAAGTATTTAAAAGGATTTGACATAGAGGTAATACCAGATAGAATAGAGGCTGGTACTTTTATGGTGTTGGCCGTAGCCACAAACTCCTCTGTAAAAATAGAAAATGTAAACGTATATCATCTTAAAAGCATCGTAGACAATTTAAAACTTGCTGGAGCCAACGTAGACATCTTATCAAAAGATAGCGTTTTAGTTTCTTCTAAAAACAGCGTCATAAATCCTCTTAACATAGAAACTTCCGAATACCCCGGTTTTCCTACGGATATGCAAGCTCAGTTTATGAGTCTTCTTTCAGTGGCAAAAGGAGAATCCAGTATAGTAGAAAATATATTTGAAAACAGGTTTCAGCACGCTCAAGAACTAGCCAGAATGGGAGCTTGCATTACCATACATTCAAAAACGGCTTTTGTAAAGGGCGTAGAACGTTTAAAGGGAGCCGAAGTATTTTCTACAGACCTAAGAGCATCTGCAGGGCTTGTAATAGCGGGGCTTATGGCAGAAGGAAAATCTATCATAAGAAACATATACCATCTTGATAGAGGATACGACCACATAGAACAAAAACTGGAAAAGATAGGCGCAAAAATAAAAAGAGTTAACGCTTAACCTAAAAGCCCAAACTGTAAACAAAATACTGAAAAATAACTTTTAAAAAAGATGACACTCTTTACTTGAAAAAAATAAAATTTTGTTCATATTTTAACTTATGAAAGCAGCCATATGTAAAGAATTCAAAAAACCTTTGTTGATAGAGGATATACCAATACCTGAGATAGGTCCTGATGAGGTCCTGATAAAAGTAAAATACTGCGGGATATGCCATAGCGACCTTCACATAGTAGATGGAGATTGGGAATCTTGGGTGAAGTTGCCGGTGGTACCTGGCCACGAAGTGGCTGGTATAGTTGAAAAAGTAGGGACAAACGTCAAAAACGTAAAAGAAGGCGACAAAGTAGGGATGCCTTGGCTTTACTCTTCTTGCGAGCTGTGTGATTATTGCGTAGAAGGCGAAGAACCTCTTTGTCCAAACCACGAGATTACAGGTATCACACGTCAAGGCGGATATGCAGAATACATGAAAGCTCCTTCTCATTTTGTCACAAAAATCCCAGACAATTTAGAACTTTCTTACGCTGCTCCTTTATTTTGCGCTGGCATCACAGTATACGCTGCCCTCGTAAGACTTAATATAAAACCCAATGAACTGGTGGTGATACAAGGGATAGGTGGGCTTGGTCATTTGGCTATCCAATACGCAAAAGCCATGGGTGCAAAGGTTGTAGCTTTGAGTCATTCTGACAAAGAGAAAGTGGCTAAAGATTTGGGAGCAGATTATTTTATAAACTCATCCAAAGTAGACCCAGTAAGAGAGCTAAACGCTTTAGGTGGGGCTGATGCGATACTTACAACAGTCTATGATTCTAAAAGCATACAAAACCTTGTAAATGCCTTAGCTCCAAAGGGAAGACTCTCAGTAGTAGGGGCAGCTCAAGAACCTATATACGTAAATCCTTTTGACCTTATAACAAAGCGTATCGTAATAACAGGTTCTGCTATAGGTGGTAGAAAGCTTTTGAGAGAGATGCTTGAGTTTTCAGCTTTTAACAATATAAAGCCCATTATACAAGAATACCCATTTGAGGATGTAAACAAAGCGTTAGACGATTTGAGAGCTGGCAAAATTATATTAAGAGGCGTATTAAAATTTGAATAGGAGGCGTTATGCTAAGTAGAGAGCTTATAGATTTGATGAGAGACCTTTACGTATTTCCAGTGGTTATAAGCAGTGTTTCAAACGATTTAAAACCCTACAGCGCTATGATATCTTGGGTTTATCCGGTTTCTGAGAGTAAATTAAATATAGCTTTAAGCACCAAATCAAGAACTGCTCAAAACATCATCACAAATCCAAACGTATGCGTTAGTATATTTGCCCAAGATATTGCTATAGTAGCTCATGGGAAAGGATATCTAAAAAACAAGATAGAAGAAGTGCCTTTTGATGTATCGGCTTTTAGCATAGAGATAGAGTCTGTGGAAAACAACCTATTTCCCGGCGCAACGGTGTTGGGTCCTATAGCTTTTGCTCACACTGGAAACATAGAAAAAGCGGTAAATCTTGATAAAATAGTGATAGAGTATCTCAAAAACATTTGATATTAAAAGTAGCCACCGAATCTAAGATACTGCAAGAGGTTTATCAGGAGGACGAAGACATACCCCCTTTGGGGGTGCGTATATTTTATAAATCAAAAGAAGGGTTAAAAGGCGGTATTTTATGGGGATACGATACAAAAAATCCAAAAGACACCACAAAAAGCCTTGTTTATAAAGAAAATATACCCGTGGTAAATCAAAATTTTATCGAAGCTATAAAAGACGCCGGCGAGTACTATCTTTATCCACCCTATACACTTTTAGCAAAGTTGTTGCCAGACATACTTTTTAAAACTACTACAAAAAACCTAAAGCTAAAAGTAGAAGACAAAGACTTTACAGATAAAACCTTTAAAAAAATTTTAAGGCTTTTAAAGAAAAGAAACCTATCACTAAAAGAAGCTTACAAAAAATACAAAAAAGATACAATAGATTTTTACATACAAAAAGGCTTTTTAGAGGTAGAAGATAGTGAAGAACCCATTTTAAAGCTACAAGATATCACTCACAAAGCAGCGCTCAATGAGCTTTTTAAAAGACTGGATATAAATATAGTAAGTGGCGATTATCAAAAAGCGCTTCCAGACATAGTAAGAGGCGATTTCCAATCTCTTGTTGTGGTCCCTTCTAAACATATGTTTGAGATGTTTGAAAATATAATAGACAATGCAATCTTCCTAAAAAGCCCAGAAACACCGCAAGAAGCTAAACGTTGCTATTATAGTGCAATGAACGATGATGGGACGTTTATCACCACTCCTTTTGGTCTTACGCTTCCTTTTTACAACCTTCAAAATATAATTTTGATAGACGATATGTACACCGAAGGCTATAAGTCAAAAAAAGAACCTTATTTAGATTTTAGAAGACTAGCATACTACGTGGCAAAACATTACGGAGCAAAATTGTACCTTGCGTCTGAAACCCTTAGTATAAACGATTATTTTCTTTACAAAGAAAAAAAAGCCAAACACCTACATATAGATTTAGAACTTCCAAAGATACAAGTTGTAGAAAAAAAAGAGAAGGATTTCTTAATAGATAATAAAACCATAGAACTAATAAAAGAACATTTAGATAAAAAAATACTTTTTTATGTAAACAAGTCCGGTTATAGCTACGCTTACTGTAAAAAGTGCCAAGCTTTGGATACCTGTGTTTATTGTGAGAGCTATACTACCTATTTTAAAAGCCTAAATACGATAAAATGTACAAAATGCAAAAAGGTAAATCAAGAAGGGGTATGCTCAAGGTGTGGTAGTCCTTTAATAACCTTTGGCGCCGGCCTAGAACAATACAAAGAGTATATAACGTCTACGTTTGGAAATAGAGAAAACTTTTACTTTGAATCTCAAGAAAAAAACGAAACCTACGATGTAGTATTTGGCTTTTTACTGGAAAATATGCTTTTTGCACCAGAGTTAAGCGCAAGAGAAATATATCATCATAAGCTTTGGAGCTTGGCCTCAAAGGCAAAAGAACTTTTTGTGATAGAAACTGCGCAAACGGACAAATACGCATTGGAATCGCTTTTGAAAAACAATCAGTTTATCTTCTTAGAAGACGAGCTACAAAGAAGAAGTTTAAACAACGAACCACCTTTTACAAAAGCAATATCTATAGAAATGGATAGTAATATTTACAAGCTTTACGAAGAACTTTCTGAAGAAGAATTTTTTTATATATCAAAACCAAGGTATTTTTACGAAAAAGGACAAAAGCGTTTTAAGCTTTTAATAAAAGTAAAGTCAAAAGCAAATATAAAAAGGTTGGGACAGATTTTGAAAAAATACAAAGACTATAAGCTACACATTGGCATAGAAACTTTCTTATAATTAAAAACATTGAAATTTTAATGCAGTTGTATTAAATTATTATCTCAAACTTTTAAATGGAGGTTATAATGGCTACACTAGGGCCTTATCATTTTTCACCTTATCCTACAGCAGTAGTGGAAGGTGTTTTAACACCGCCACCTGGCAAAGGTCTACTTTACAATGAGATAGTGGACGAAGAAGTTGCTATGCGTGAAGCTGCAAAACAGATGCTTACAAGGGAAAATCCTACCATATTCGTAGGCCCTCTTATTATATACGCTTGGAGTGATGAGGCAAAGGAAAATGCAAAACTAGTAAGAGAAATGGCAGAGGTGTTAAATGCCAAAATTATACCTATGGTAGACTACAGGCCAAAATATCCAAAAATAAATCCAGAAGTGGAGATAAATCCAAACCATCCAAATCTTACAATATGGCACAACAATATAAAAGTATGTATATTCATAGGAGTGCATTGCCATTTCGCAAACGTAGCCCTTAAAATTATAAGGGCTGAAACGGATTGCCTTACTATAGCGATGTGCGCCAAAATGGGGCACGAAGATGCTATGATTACGGTAAGAGATCAACATCCAGACGATATAAGAAAATTTATAAATATAGCAAAAGAAGTTAAAAAAGAGTTAGGTAAGTAAAGGAGGTATTTGGTATGGGTAACAACGGCGTATACCAAGGCGTAAATAAATCGGGGCAAAAGATTGTCTCACCAGATTACATGCTTTTTGAAGCACCAAGAGAAAAAGTATTTATGACAGGTTCAGAGGCGGTAAAAGAAGCTGTTAAAAGAGCTTCTGTAGATGCTTCTGTTTCTTATCCTATAACACCACAATCAGAAGCCGCTCACTTGATAGGTGAGCTATGGGTAGAAGGTTATGTTGGGGTCTACTTTAGAGGTGAATCAGAGTTTGGCGTTATGTCAGAAGTGGCTGGATGTTCTATGGCTGGAGCTAGAGTTATAACTACTACCTCTGGACCAGGTACTTTAAGAGCCATGGAAAACTTTCCTATGTGGGCAGGTTCTAGACTTCCTATACAGTTAGTCCTCATGGCAAGAGGCGTAAATTCTCCTTTATCTATACAGCCAGATAATCTAGAAATAAGCTTTTTACTTGACACTGGATGTATGATATGGCATGCAGAAAACGCTCAAGAGCTCTTCGACATGATATTGGCTGGTTTCGTAGTGGCAGAAAAAACCGATGTGCATGTACCCATCATCACTGCAATAGACGGATTTTTCATATCCCATACAAGAGAGTCTATAATGATACCGCCAGAAGACATAGCTTTACCCCCTTATAACCCTTACGTATCACCAACACCTATCATAGATGCTGAAATAGCACCTGGTAGATACATAAAAGACCCCTTTGTTATGAAATCAAACTACATATCCTATGCAACACATGCAAGCTGGCAGTGGGAAGTAAGAGCCGCCATAGAACGCTCTAGACCTTATGCCAAGCATTACTTAAGAGGTCTTATAGAAGAGTTTGGAGATAGTGAGGCTGAACTAGTATTCATAGCAAGCGGTACAGCTGCTTCCCAAGCCAAGGAAGCTACTAGAATGCTTTTAGATGAAGGTATAAAAGCAAAGGTCGTAAAAGTAAAATCTATAAGACCTTTCCCTCATCAAGAGCTTTTAGAAGCTACAAAAACTGCAAAGTATATCATTGTACCAGAGTTCAACGTAGTAGGATGGCTTGAAAGAGAAGTAAGAGCTTCTTTTTATGGTAAGTCAAACGCCACTATTATAGGTACGCCAAGAGTGGCTGGTGGTATGACTATGCCTCCAGAAATTATATATAGAGATGCTTTAAAAATCTTAGGAAAGGAGGTAAGCTATGTCCTTTAATATATATAAAGTAAACGAAGAGTTAAGAGAGTTTATGCCTCCAGAAATATTGGAGCTTGAAGAAAAAGCCACATGGGGCAATCCAAAAAGAGGTGTAATGGATTTGCCCTATGCAAAAGAGCTCTTGGAAGAGCACTCTTTATGCGCTGGATGTCCAGAATCAGACGCTTTCAGATATATACTGGCATCGTTGCCAAATCCTGAGGATACCATCATAGTAAACTCTACCGGATGTACATCCTTGGTGTTTCCTCAAATAGCGCTTCATACAGTTCACTCTTTGTTTGGCAATCAAAACGCCGTTGCAAGCGGTATAAAGAGGGTTTTGGAATATAGATTCCCAAATAAGGTAAAAGATGTGGTGGTATTGGCTGGTGATGGCGCTACTGTTGATATAGGTCTTGATTGCACGTTGCAATCTTTCTTTAGACAAGAAAAGATAACCACCATATGCTACGACAACGAAGTTTATGCAAACACCGGCGGCCAAGAAAGCGGTCTTACGGTAAAAGGTCATGTATTTAAAATGGCTCCGAAAGGAAAGCAGTGGGACAAAGTACCCATGTGGCAACTTGCCATAGACTCTGGATGCCACTATGTGGTCAGAATGACAGTATCATCTCCAAGAAGAGTAGAGCAAGCTGTCAAAAAAGCCATATATGTAGCAAGAGAAGTGGGCCCCACTTACATACATCTATACACTCCATGTATTCTTGAGATAGGTAGAAACTCCGATGAAGGTCTTGAAGAAATGAAACTTGGCGACAAGGAAAGGTTCTCTTTCTTTGAGTATATGACTCCTCAAGCAGAGGAAGTTATCAAAAGGAAAAAGGAGGAAGGTCTAATATGATATCTCAACCAGCAAGGAAACGTTTAAATATACGTATGCCAGCTTTAGGCGGTCAGGGTGCCGTTACAGCAGCTCACATTATAGCTACTGCTGCAGATTATGAAGGATATTACGCTGTTTCAAACCCATTCTTTGGCGCTGAGAAACGTATGGCACCTGCAGAATCTTATGCTCGTATAGGCATAGAACCCATATACGACAGAGGAGAAGTGGTTTACCCTGATATAATAATGGTGTTCCATCATCATGTTATCACGATGGGTAAATCCTATACAATGCCTTTTTACTCTGGTATCAAAAGAGATGGTATCATAATAATAAACACCGACGAGGAACTTTTAAAACCCGAAGATTACAAGAAATTAGAGTCTATAAATGTAAAGGTTTTAAACTTCCCTGCCACAAAAATAGCCATAGATATAGCTGGTACCGAGCTATCTACCAATATGGCAATGATAGGTGTTCTTTTTGGTGCTACTCAGATAGTCGGTTTACCTGCTATAGAAGAAGGTATAAAATCAAGGTTTATGAAAAAGTTTGTGGCATCAGGTGGTACCGCGTCTTTGGACTCCGCCTTGGAAAGAAAGTTTAAGAAAAAATTGGAGCTCATAGAAAAGAACCTAAATACTGCAAGAGAAGCCTTCAACATGGCTCTAGAATGGGCTAAAGAAAATGGCATAAGCCCTATGCTTCCACCTGCTCCAATGAAAAAGCAAGAACCAGTCCAAGCCTAATATTATATTATTCCCCGCTTCTGCGGGGTTGTTATGTTTGATTTTGCTATAATAGGTGCTGGTATAGGTGGATCAGTAGTAGCTTCTATATTAAATCATCTTGGGTATAGTGTAGCTCTTTTTGAAAAACTTGAATATCTTTGCGGATGCGCTGGTACCTTTAGAAGAAAAGGTTATTATTTCAACGTAGGAGCAGCTACCTTTGTAGGGCTTGACGGAAATCTTCCGCTTGCTAAACTAAAGAAACTTTTAAATTTAGATTTTCCTGTTGTAAAAATAGACCCGAGCCTAAAAATTTATATAAAAGATAAAACCATAAATAGATACCAAGACAAAAATATGGCTTTTGAAGAGATTCAAAAAGCGTTTTACGATAAAAACAACCAAAAATTTTGGAGCACAATCTACAACACTTCAGATATTATATGGGACATGCTTTACGATTTTTTACCACAACAATCAAATTTACCAGATGTAAACCTAATTTTTAGGGCTTTTAAACATATAGACAAGATAATAAAAATCGCCCCCTATTTTTTTAAAAACGCAAGAGCCTATGCCTTGCAAACGTTAAACAGCCTAGACAAGGATTACGAAAGATTCTTATCTTACCACACGCTTATTACAGCACAAGGGTTTCTTGATGAGGTAAATGTGGGTGTGGCGTCCTTGGGGCTCACGTATCCAAACTTGGACAACTATTATGTGATTGGTGGCATGGACAAAGCCTGTGAAGCTTTTGTTAAAAACCTAAAACACGTGTTCAGAAGAACTACTGTACAAAAGATAAGATCTTACGAAGATAGGTTTGTTTTAGAAACTAGCGCTGGGGAGTTTGAAGCTAAAAATATTGTATTAAACAAAACCATTTTTGATTTACATGAGCTTTTTGACGACCCTTACATAAAGGAGTTTTCTTTTAAAAGCCAAAAAACTTTTTCCAAAAAATGGGGCGCTTTTACAATGTATTTCATGGTAGACGATATTTTTGATAAAGATTTTGAATACCATCATTTTATACTTCTGGACGAAGAGATACCTTTTACAAAAAGCAAATCTATATTTCTATCCATATCTGCCAAAGAAGACAGTATCCTTTCCATAGAAAACAAAAGAAGCATAACTATATCAACCCACTCTACAATAGACGAATGGTTTGGTTTAGAAAAAGAAGAGTACAAAAGAAGGAAAAAAGTTGTAGAAAATTTTATAATAGACAGACTTCACAAATATATACCTATCTTAAAAGATGCTAAATTATACAACGTAGAATCCGGCACTCCCCTTACCTTCAAGCGTTATACATCAAGGTATATGGGCTCAGTAGGGGGTATTCCGGTTATAAACGAATACTTTTTTAAATATCCAAGGCCTATCAGCCCTATAAAAGGGGTATATCTAGTGGGAGACACCGTTTTCCCAGGTCAAGGATGGCCAGGAGTCAGTTTAGGTGCCATAAATTTAGCAAAGATTATAGATAAAAACTTCAAGCTTTAGATTATCTCTGATATTATAGCGTTTGATACAAGCCAGTAATCTGGTTTTATAAAAACTCTACCATGCTTTTTCTCAAAAAAGCCCTCAAGATGCTTTGGTATATTTATTGTAGATTCTTCTACACCATGTATAGTTCTAAGCCCCATCATTATTTTGTTTTTTAGATGTTCTTCTTCGTTTAGGGCTTTTAAAAATATACGCTTGTTTAATATATTTTCTTTGTAAGCATCTATATCTTTGGGGTTTGAAAATATAAAAGGCTCTACCTTTGAGTGGGCTCCTGCTCCTATACCAAGATAGTTTTTGTATTCCCAATATCCTAAGTTATGCTTTGACTGATAAGATTCTTTTGCAAAGTTAGATATTTCATAGTGAGTATAGTCTTTTAGTTTTTCTCTTAAAAGCTCATAAAAAATAGCTATTTCATCTTCATTTTTTTGCCTTTCTTTGTATGAATAAA
>JAGDWZ010000056.1:12901-24323 GCA_023269915.1 Hydrogenobaculum sp.
TCTTTAGCATAGTTTATGCTATTTAAAGCATCCTCACTTTTATGCGTTCTTCCAAGCCATAGAAGATGCTTTTGATTAAAGCTTTGCACTCCAAAACTCAACCTATTTACACCTATATCGTATAGTCCTTTAAAATCATCCTTTGAATAATCCTTTGGGTTTAATTCCATCGTTATCTCTTCTACTTTTGATAAGTCTACCAAGTTTTTTAGCTTTTTGAAAAATACTTCATAAGACTTTGGCTTAAAAATAGAAGGTGTCCCACCACCAAAGTATATGGTTTTTAGATGAAAATCAAACTCATAAAGCTTCAACTCTTCCAACAAAACATCAAAGTAAGCTTCAGAGCTTTCTGTGATTACCGAAAAAAAATCACAGTAATTGCACTTTGACGAACAATAAGGTATATGTATATAAAGATGCTCTACTTTTAAAGACATATGTTCTCTAGATGGGTTATGCTATCTTTGTAAATGACAATAGCGTCTATCTGTATAGCTTCTAAGCTTATGTTGTTTGAAATAGCGTATTCCAAAAGGCAAAGCTTTATCCTTTCAAATTTCTTTTTATCAATACGTTCCTGTGGAAAGCCGTAAAGGTCTGTATGATTTCCTTTTATTTCAAAAGCTATAATCTTGTTTGATTTTGTGGCTATTATATCTATCTCGCCCCTTTTACATCTATAATTCCTCTTTAATATTTCATATCCTTTTTCTAAAAGCCATGAAAAAGCTATATCTTCAAACTCTTTTCCCTTCATATTACAAGTTTAAAGCTTTTGGCATTGGTAAAATCTTTAAAAGACCCTCGATTTACAAAAAACTCTAAATATCCAAAGCTTCCACAGGTAATGCCAGGTGAGTTTTTTGGAGCTTCTGCAAAATATTCAAAATACTCTATCTTTTGACCATCTATGACGGCGTATTTTGGTTTTACGCACTTTATATTTGTGATAGCATTTCCAAATTTATCGTAAAAGAGTATAGCGCCTTCTATCACATCTTCTTTTATCGCTGGCTTTGGTATATCTAAAGAATATCTATAGCTTATTTTAGGGCCTAAAAAGTCTATGGACTTTAGCTTGTGAATGTAAGCACAGGCGGGGGCAAAAATATCTCTTCCGTGAAAAGTGTTGGAAGTAGGCTTTAAAATGTAAGGATGATTTGATATATCTACACAAAAAGGAGCGCTCTCAAATACCATGTCAAACAAACCATTCATAGGTCCCACAAAAAAATAGTCTTCATATTTGCAAGCTATTGGCACCCTAGAAGAGCCTACCCCTGGGTCTATCACACCAACAAATATAGTTTCTTTTGGAAAATATCTGTAAGAACATGCCAGATAAAAAGCGCCCTTTAAAATATCATAAGAATCTATGTTATGTGTAATATCTACTATTTCAACGTTTTTTTCAACAGATAAGATAACGCCCTTTACAATGCCTACGTAAGGGTCATCTGTTCCAAAATCCGTTATCATAGCTATCATACAATAAAGTATAGCACAATTTTTTAACATAAAATAGGTGAGGAGTTTGATTCTTTTAGGGTTTATTTGTTTTATTAATTTTTTATTAAGGGCGTCTAATCCTTTAGAAAAAACTCCTAAAGGTATTGATATAAATACGATTTTTTATATTTTTACCACTTACCTCGCTTATATACTTAAAACTTATGAATAAGAACTTAAGCCAATTTAAAAAAATAGTAGCTCCTAAAAAAGTAGTTATAAGCCTCTTGAAACTAAAAAATTACGAAGATACAAACCAAGCCAAAGAATTATGGCAAGATATACTAGAAAGCTTAAGCAACAAAATAGACAAACCTACGATGGCACTTCTTAAAAGCCTAAAACCAAAAGGTGTAAAAGATAAAACCATCCTATTGGAATGTCCAACAGAACAATCGAAAAATTGGATATCACAGAGTCTTGGTCGCTTATTAAAAAGCGAAGCAAGCAAAAGAGGTATTTCCATCAAGCTTAGCATCTACCAAGAAACACAAAAAGAGTATATCGAACACACACACCAACAAAATCAAGATATTTTAGACAGCGATACCACAAAGCAAAACAAGAATGACATTTTAAAAGAAGGAATATCCCCTAGATATACATTTGATAATTTTATAGTGGGCAAAAGAAACGAGGTAGCTTACAAAGCATCTTTGGATGTGGCCACAAATACAAACTCTATTTACAATCCTCTTTTTATATATGGAAAAGTTGGAAGCGGCAAAACGCACCTTTTACAAGCTATAGGCAACAAAGCTTACTCCTTTGGAAGAAGTGTAATATACATATCTATGAATGATTTTACAGAAGAGATGGTTTACTACTTAAAAGCTGGAAACATAATAGCTTTTAGAGAAAAATACAAATATGTAGACATCCTTTTAATAGACGATATTCAATTTTTATCTGGAAAAGAGCGCACCCAGATAGAGCTTTTTAACATATTCAACTACCTTTTTCAATACAACAAACACATAGTGTTTGCCAGCGATAAACATCCAAGGGATATAAAAGACATTTCAGAAAGGTTAATAAGCAGATTCGAAGGCGGTCTTTTAGTGGAAACAAGCATAGACGAGCAAATAAAGTTATCCATTATAAAACAAAAAATACAAATATACGGATTAAACATAGACGATAGACTAATATCATATATAAAAGACAATACCACAACAAACGCTAGAGAGATAGAGGGACTTGTGCTTCAAATAAAGGCAAAAGGTGGCTCAATATTAGAGGCCATAGACGAGCAAACAGACTTACCACAAAAACCTCTAAAAAACATAGACGTTGATTTTATTAAAAAAGTTGTAGCTAGCTATTTTAACTTAAACACAGATATCTTTAACAAAAGCCACAAAAACAAAAAATATGCCACTGCTAAACATATAGCTATATTCTTATCAAGAGAGTTTACTGACTTATCCCTTATGGATATAGCAAGGGCTTTTAATATAAAATCCCATTCTAGCGTAACCCACTCCATAAAAAAAATAGATAAGGCTATAAAAGAAGATAAAACAATCCAATATTCAGTATCTTCCTTAAGAGAAATAATAAAGACTAAGGCTATCTGATGTTTTTGTATATTATATATATACCTACAAGTATTACAGCAAAAGCATAGAAAACTTTAAGCTTCTTAGCATTTAGGCGCCTTGCTATTTTTACACCTATAAATCCTCCCGCAAATCCACCTATCAGATAGCAAACAGCTATCAAAACGCTCACCTCACCCTTCATTGCATATACAAAAGCGGTGGTAATGCCAAACATACCCACAGATATCAAAGAAGTACCAATAGCCTTTATAGTACTTAAGTTTGTGCTAAAAAGTAAAGCTGGCACTATTAAAAATCCACCACCTATACCAAAAAAACCAGACAATATACCCACAAAAAGACCAGATAAAGCTATAAGTAAAGGATTACCGGATATACTTTCTTTATGAAATTCTTTTTTCTCCTTTGTAGAAAGAACATAGAATGCTATGGCTATCATCATAAAACCAAAAGCCACAAGCAAATCCTTTCCTCTCAAAGAAGTCCCAGCATGAGCTCCAAAGAAAGAGCCGATTATCCCTGGAATAGCAAATATAAAACCTTCTTTTAAACTTACGTTGCCGTGTCTAAAGTGAAATATAGAGTTTATAAAGGCATTTATACCTACCGCTAAAGCTGTAGTCCCTATAGCAAGGTGCTTAACTTCGTCGTCCAATTCAGGGCTTAATTCTCCATTGTCAAGCCCAACGAAATAAAGAAGTAAAGGCACAGCCAGTATAGAACCCCCTCCACCAATGAGAGATAAAATAAGCCCCACAAACACTCCAGACACTATAGATAGTATGTACTGAAGAAGGGTTATATGTATCATCGTGCAAACGTACCGTCCTTTACGTCTTTATCTGGTACTATAAGAGAGAAAGACTCTCCATCCGATAAAGCGAGCACCATACCCTGGGATTCAAAGCCCATCATCTTTCTTGGTTTTAGATTGTATACCACAAGAATTTTTTTACCTATAAGCTCCTCTTTTGTATAATATTGCTTTATACCAGCCAATATGATACGTTTTTCATCTCCTATTTTTACATCCAACTTTAAAAGCTTATCAGACTTTGGCACTTCTTCCACATCAAGCACGGTAGCCAAAGCTAACTTTACCTTTGCAAAATCTTCTATACCTATTAGCTCTACATTTTCCATAAAGATATTATATAAGATTTTTTTACCAAAAATGCTTTGTATGGTAAAATTAAAATATGAACATATGTTTCATAGCCTCTGAATGCGATCCCTTGATAAAAGTGGGTGGGTTGGGAGACGTTGTAAAATCCCTTGCTAAGGAACTTGTAACACTCGGTCATCATGTTTCTATAATACTGCCTTTTTACAAATCCATAAAATTAACCAATGCAGAGTTTATAAATCAAAAGACGTTGAATCTAGGCGGAGTTTATTACAACTTTAATATATACAAAACAGTAGTAGAAAATATAGATATATTTTTGATATACCAACAAAATTTCTTTGATAGAGAATACGTCTACGGCACACCAAAAGGCCCATACGAAGACAACTATCTTAGGTTTGCATTTTTTTCTTTGGCATCGCTGGAAACACTATCAAGCGTATGTATAATTCCTGACATTATCCACATCCACGATTGGCATACAGCTTTAGTGGCAGTTTATAAAGACTTATATTTTAAGCATTTAAGCGAAACCGCTACAGTCCTAACAATACACAACATAGCTTTTCAAGGTATATTTCCAAACCACGTATTACCTCAAATAGGCATACCCTGGGAGCTTTTTAATCCAGAGGATTTGGAATTTTACAACCAAGTAAACTATCTAAAAGGTGGCATAGTGCATTCTGATGTTATTACCACCGTAAGCAAAACACATGCAAAAGAGATTCAAACCAACATGGGATTTGGCTTAGAAGGCGTTTTAAGGGAGAAAAGATACGTTTTTGGAATTTTAAATGGAATAGACACAGACCTTTGGAATCCTGCCACCGACAAAAATTTATACCAAAACTACGATCAAGAAAGCTTTAAAGAAGGTAAAGAAAAGAATAAAGTTTATGTAAAAGAACTTTTTGGTCTTGAAACAAGCCACAAAAGACCGTTGGCTGTCTTTATAGCAAGGCTTACCAAACAAAAGGGTCTTGATTTGATAGAAAAAGCAATAGATGACGCTGTTAGTATAGGATACGATTTCATTTTTTTAGGGTCTGGAGACTATTTTTACCAAGGAAAAGTACTTGATATGGTAAAAAGAAACATGGGGCATGTGGCTGCCAGAATAGAATACAACGATGTTTTATCAAGGAAGCTCTACGCCGGTGCCGATATGTTTCTGATGCCTTCGGAATACGAGCCTTGCGGTATAGGACAAATGATTGCCATGAGATATGGGGCTATACCAATAGTACACAAAACCGGAGGTCTTGCAGATACAGTCATAGATTATCACCAAGATAAAGAGCACGGTACAGGATTTTCTTTTGAAGATTACACTTACAAAGATTTACTTTACACTCTTGCGAGGGCTATGATAGTTTATCAAACAAAAAACTGCGAAGACAACAAAGAGTGGTATAAGCTCGTTTTCAACGCTATTACCCAGGATTTTTCTTGGAGAAAAAGTGTTCAAGAGTATGTAAAAATATATAAAACCGCAAAGCTAATAAGAATGCACTGATGAAAATAACGCTTCTGCAAACCTCAAAAGACGTTCATGTTTATATAAAAAGAAATATAAGGTATAGCATCAAAACCGACGAAATATCAAAAATAGCACCTTCTTTAGGCGTAAAGTTTGAAGGAACTTTAGAAGAGGAGGCATTAAAAAAATCAAAAGATTTTGGTGTTTTTTGTTACAACCAAGACAAATGGGCTTTTATAATAGGAAACAAATACTCTATTTTTGAGCTTTTAAAAGCCACAAAACCAAAAATATCAAAAGAACTTATAAAACATATTACAAACTTTGACAAAGAACACAGATACAACATCTCATACAACAGCAAAGTATTGCACCTATCAGACTTAAGACCCCTTGTAATGGGCGTAATAAATTTAACAGAGGATTCTTTTTATGCATCTTCAAGAGTAAGCGAAAAGGACATATTAAAAAAAGTAGAAAAAATGATAGAAGAAGGAGTAGATATAATAGATTTAGGCCCTCAATCCACAAGACCTGGCGCAGAAGAGATATCTTCTCATAGTGAAGTTTCAAAGCTTTTAGAACCTTTAAAAACAATAAGAAAAGAGTTTAAAAATGTATGGATATCCATAGATACTTACTTCTCCAACACGGCTAGAATATGCTTAGAAGAGGGAGCAGATATTATAAACGATATAAGCGGTGGAGTATTTGATGAAGACATGCTTAGGACTATAGCCATTTACAACTGCCCATATATCATAGGGCACTCATCTTCTTACAAACCAAAAGATTGGCCAAAGATAGATTTTGAATATGAAGATATAACAATAGATATAATAAATCACTTCAAAAGCCAAGAAACGAAGCTTTTGGAGTTTGGATACAACCTATTCAACGGAATCATCATAGACCCATGCATTGGTTTTGCCAAAAAACCTGTTCACAACTTAGAGATCCTAAACGAAATAGAGGCTTTAAGAAGCTTAGATAAGCCCATACTTATAGGTACGTCTAGAAAATCTTTCATAGGTATCGTTATCAAGGAATTTTTGCAAAAGAAATCAATTCCTTCTCCTGAAGAAAGGCTTATAGGAAGCTTAGGTTCTATAGCCCAAAGTATCGTTAAAAACGCTTGCCATATAGTAAGAGTACACGATGTAAAAGAAACTAAAGAATTTATAGCCATGTTAGATGCTATAAGAAATTATCATTATGCGTGATATTTTTCAGTTTATAACTATAAAAGATTTAATAGATATAGCGTTGGTTTATTTTCTCGTATACGAAGTTATATACTACATGGCAAAATCAAGAGGGGGCCAAATACTAAAGGGTGTAATTGTAATAGCGATAATTTGGATACTGTCTGAAGCCTTAGGGCTTAAGACGATGTCTTTTATATTCGAGAAGCTCTGGACCTTAGGCATAGTGGTGCTTGTGATAATATTTCAACCTGAGATAAGAAGAGCACTATCAAGATTGGGAGAAAGAACCAGTATCCAAAAAAACACTCAAGCCACCCAAAAAGCAATAGAACGCATAGCTATGGCTTGCTCTTTTTTATCTCAAAGGCAAATAGGCGCTCTCATTGTGATAGAAAGAAACCAAAGCTTAGAAGATATCATAGATGGTTGCTCTTACATAGATGCTGCTATATCGGTAGAACTTCTTATAACGATATTTTATCCTATGACACCTTTGCACGATGGGGCCGTTGTAATAAAAGAAGATAAAATATTGTATGCTTCTTGTGTTTTGCCTTTATCAAAAAACAAAGACCTTCCAAAAAAATACGGCACAAGACACAGAGCTGCGGTAGGTATAACCGAAGAATCTGATGCTATAGCAGTGGTGGTATCCGAGGAAACAGGTGATATATCTTTTATAAAAGCCGGTGTGATAACAAAAATGGAAAGCTCTGATATGTTAAAAGAATATTTAGAGAAAGAGTTAAGCTAATATCCTAATATCCCAAGACGTTGTAAAGAGATGATATATCTTGTATCAGCTTTAGCTTCTGATTTAGAAGCGCTTTTTTAGATTCAATTAAATTTGTTTTATAATTTAGTAAGTTTGCGTATGTTATAAGTCCTGCTTTATAGTTTGCAAGTGCTATATTGTATTGGTCTAGCGTATTTTTGTATGTGTTTTCAAGGTTTTTATAGTTGATATCATCTGTTTTGTATTGAGCTATAGCATCGTCTACTTCTTTAAAAGCATTCAAAACTGTTTGCCTATAGTTTAATATGCTTTGAGCCAACTCTATCTTTGATGCTTTGTAAAGACCTAAATTTTGATTCCAGTTTAATATAGGAGTTAAGATATCAAGACCGAAATTCCAAGCTATGCTTGGCTGTGTAATAAGTTCATTTAGCTTTTGAGATTGATAACCATAGTTTGCCGTAAGGTTAAAAGATGGAAAGAAGTTTGCCAGAGCTATTTTCTTTTGATAAGCACTTGATATTACGTTATACATAGCTTCTTTTACATCAGGTCTTGTGGTTAATACCGTTGATGGAATAGCCTTTGGTATCGCAAAGCTCTTAGGCATAGTGCCGTATATTGAAAATTTAAAATCTTCTGGATATTCTCCCAATAAGTACGCGAAGGCGTTTATCAACACCTTTCTTTGAGCTTTGTAGGTTTCTAAGGTTTGCTCTAAGTTAAGTAGCGTATTTTTAGCTTGGTCTATACTTTGATAAGAGGCAAGACCTGCTTTATAGTTTGCTTCGGCAACCTCTAAATTCTTTTTTGCTATACCTATTTCCTTTTCTAAAAGCCTTATATAATGGGCGTTTTCTACAATCTGGTAGTAGTTGTTTACGGTATTCATTACAAGGGCGTTTTTGATGGCTTTGGCTTCTTCTTTTGATATTTTGACATTTTCTTTGTAGTATCTATAAGCGTTTAGAGCTTTTGCAAAAAGGTCAATTTCATAAGAAGCATTTACAGATAAATTATAGGTGGTATAAGGGGGGATGTTAAAAAACCTTCCGGTGGGTGTACGTCTAGACAATTTCTCTTTTGTGGCAGAGGCGTTTAGGTTAAAGCTTGGAAATAGGACAGAGGAGTTTTCTAAAACATAAGCCTTTGAGAGTTCTATATTTTTAAGAGCTATAAGGTAGTTTGTATTTTTTTTAAGAGCTAAGTCTACGTAGTAATCCAATGTTTTATCATCAAAGGTCTTCCACCAATCTTTGTAAAGATGTTGGTCTTTTTCATATTTTGAAAGCTTTTCTTTAAAAGCGCTTGGATATTTTATAGATACTGCGGTAGGTTTTGCATAAAAAGCGCAGGAACTAAATAAAAAAGACGCCAACGTAAGTGCCAAAATACTCTTTTTCATATTATTTGCCCTCTAAATATATATCCACAAGCTGCCCAGGATAGAGGTTTACATTTTTGGGCTTTTTAAATCTAAATATTACTGGTAATACTCTCACATCAACTCTTTCGGTAGCTTGGTCTGATAGTTCTATCTTTGGTGTAACATATGGCTCTACGGCCACAAACTTAAGTGGTACAGATATGCTTGTTCCCCTTATAAACATAACTGCTTTTAAATCCTTTATAGGTGGAAGCTTTGTAAGAAGTATCTCATCTATAAACGCTCTAACTTGAAGCTCTCCGTTGGGGCTTTGGCCAAGCCTTACAGGTGTAGCGTAAGAATGTGTATAAGTATAATAAACACCAGAAGGCGATACGTAGTCTCCTTTTTCCACGTTTAACTCTAAAACAGTGCCAGATACCGGTGCTTTTACAGTGTATCTTTTTAAAAGCTCTAAAGCGCTTTGATAAGCATGCTCATCGGCTTTGTAAAGTTGGTACTGGGTTTTTATATCGTAGCTCCAAGCCCCTGCCTTTGTCAGTTCATAGTTTTTTATAGCTACTTTTAGATTCTCTTTTGCTTCTTTTAAAGCGTTTTTTGCATTATCTAAATCTTGTTTTGATACAGATTTTGGGTTTAGCTTATAAGAGTTTAAAAGCTTTTCATAGTTTGACTTTGCATAATCAAGCTGGGCTTTGGCATAATCTACTTGAGCTTTAGAAACAGCCAAAACTTGAGGTCTTGGTTCATGCAAAAGCTCTTGATACTTTGCATAGTCAGCTTGCATTTGATGATAAAGCTGTTTTACCGTTTGGGCCTGCACGCTGTCATCCACTTGGAAAAGAGGCTGGCCCTTTTGTACAAACTCACCGTATTTTACAAACACTTTTGTTACATCTCCAGACACTTCTGGGTATACGTTTATGCTTTCACCACTATCTTGAACCGGCTCTATGATACCGTTGGCGTAAACACCATTTTTGAAAGGGTCTTTTGTCATATACACCGGCGGAGGAGGTTTTGGTGCAGAACCATATATATGTGCACTTATAAGCCCGGCTACTATACCAAGGATTGCTAAAGCTATCAAAAGTTTTACCTTCATAACTCCTCCTTAATGAACCTCATCTAAAGAAGTTTCTTTTATGATGCCGTCTTCCATATGAACTATTCGTGTAGCATCTTCAAATATCCTACTATCGTGAGTTATCACCAATATAGTTCTATTTGGGGTAAGCATCCTTTCTTTTATAAGCTGCATAACTCTTTTACCTGTATCCCCATCCAAAGCAGCGGTAGGCTCATCCAAAGCAAGTATTGTAGGGTCTGTGGCTAAAGCTCTTGCTATAGCTACTCTTTGTTGCTCACCACCAGAAAGTTTATAAGCTGGCAATTCATATTTTGATTCTGGAAGCTGGGCCATTTGAAGCTTCTCTCTTGCTACATTTATAGCCTTACCCCAATCCTCTCCTTTTAATATAAGAGGTATTGCAACATTTTCCAAAACACTCAATCTAGGAAAAAGATGGTAATCTTGGAAAACAAAACCTATGTTGTTCAATCTAAACCTCGCCAGCGAATCCGTATCCAAAGACCATATGTCTGTATCTTTTACTATTACCTTGCCGCTATCTGGTCTTAAAACTCCCGATATCAAGCTTAAAAATGTCGTCTTACCAGAGCCAGAGGGTCCCACTATGTAAAGCATTTCCCCGTAGTATATATCTAAACTGACATTTTTCACAGCACAGGTTTTTGCTTCACCAGAGCCAAAACATTTTGTAAGATTTTGAACGCTTATGGATATTTTTTTATCTTCCATCTTATCCTCTAAACACTTCAAAAGCCTCTACTTTTAACACTTTTCTAACACCTAAAAAGCTCGCAAAAGCTGTTATAAATATGACCATAATAAGAGCTGCAAGCATATTACCATACCCAAGCATAGCAGCATAATTTGGAATTTTCAAATGCCCTAAAGCTATCATCGATGAAGATAAAAGCACACCAACTCCGTATCCCACAAACCCCACTAAAACCGCTTGAATTACTATTATAAAAACAAGCTCTTTTCTAGTAGCGCCTATAGCTTTTAAAGCTCCAAATTTTTCAAGATTTTCCAAGACAAAGGTATAAAACGTTTGACCTGCTATAGAAAGCCCTACTATAAAGCTAACTAGTGTCATGATAAGCACGTTCATACCAAAACCTGTTTTAAACATATAAAAATGGGCGTTCACCTTGGTAAATTCTTTTGAAGTAAGAGCTCTATAACCAATTTTGGCAATATCTCTTTTAATTTCTGGTATATATTTTGGGCTTTTAATCTTAAGAAGCACGTAAGATATGGTAAACCTTGTGGTAGGTAAATCCTCTGTAGCTCTTGTATAGGTAGTATATAA
>JAGDWZ010000056.1:24423-29746 GCA_023269915.1 Hydrogenobaculum sp.
TAGCTTGAATATATATCGTTTATATTTCCCTTTATCATGATGGGTCTACCCATCAAAGAAACATCGTCAAGACCTACTATATCAACGGCTTGGTATCTTCCATTTGGAAGTTTAACAGTTCCGGCTCCAACGTATATAGGAGCAGCGTAGAGAACCCCTGGCAAGCTTCTTGCATAGTCAAGCACATAATCTGGAAGTGGTATATTGTCTTTGGAGTTGTCTACGCTTCTATCCATAACCCACATATCAGCACCGGTATCGTATATAGTAGAGCCTGATTTTGCTATAACACCAAAAAATACCGATGTCATCTGAAGCATTAAGAAAACCGCAAACCCTACACCCATAATAAGAGTAAAAAATTTACCAGAATCCCCAGTAAGGAGTTTTATAGCTATGGTCCCAAGACCCTTTAGGTTCATACCAATATTATTATATCAAGTATCAGATGTTTTTCTATGATATATGACTGACGATTCAGTTTATTATATTTCAGTTCAAAGCATTATGGAGATGAGGGGAGTTGAACCCCCGACCTATGCCTTGCGATGGCATCGCTCTCCCAACTGAGCTACATCCCCTAGCATCGGGGTGACAGGACTCGAACCTGCGACCCCAGGCTCCCGAAGCCTGTGCTCTACCACCTGAGCTACACCCCGTCAAAATATAATTATAAGATATTATTTGATTATAAAGATGTTAAGATTTTATAAAAGCATCTATGCCAGATACCAACCCACCAGGACTTCTAACAAATGTAAGCGGGTCCGTTCCTCTTACAGTCAGAGGAACCCCGTTGGCAATTATAATTAGCTTCATAAATGAATAATACCGCTTAAATATTTAGCTTACGAATCCCTAGATGTCTTTATAATATCTTTTATTATATCCACCTTTTTCCTATAGGCGTAAGAACAGCTTAGAGGCATTACCCTTACTCTTGCTACTCCTTGAGCCAATATACCTATAGCTTTAGCCGCTCCGTAAGAAAGGTCTAGAGTCCTACCTCTAACGTATGGTCCTCTGTCTACTATTTTAACTACTACGGATTTGTGGTTTCTTGGATTTTCCACAAAAAGCATTGTGCCAAAAGGCAGTGTTTTGGAGGCGGCAAAGTAAAGATCGTGATTGTAAACCTTGCCGCTAGCTGTGTAAACACGTCTTGTGTGCCCATACCATGATACATAAACAGTTTTAGAATAGCAGTCCCTTTGGACTGTATTTGCTTTTGCTTCTGAGCCTACGCCAAGAATCAGGAAAGCGCTAAATACTAGCGCTACACGTTTCCTCATTCCTGGAAGTAAGCCCATGAGAATACCCAAACGGTTTCTCATGATAACTACCTCCTAAAAAATTTTTAATATCGCTAACTCATGGGTATAAGGTTAACATTTTTTAGTTGTGCTTGTCAAGAGCAACGCTATTTTTTAGTATTTAAGATTATATCAAAACATAGTTTTTTATATAATTATTCAACAAATTTTATGCTATACTTCAACATATATTAAACTATAAAGTGTTTGGTTAACGTTTTATTTCATGTTTTATTAAAAGCCAAATACAAAAATTAACGAAATCTTAACAAAAAGGTTATAATATTTAATGTATGAAGTTTTTTGAAGAACTAGAAGAAACAAAAAAAGAACTTATAAAGATGGCTTCTATGGTGCAAACTGCCATAGAAAAAGCTATGAAATCTTTGTTAGACCAAAACGTAGATTTAGCTGAAGAAGTCATCAAGGGAGACGATGATATAGACCTTATGGAAGTTAAAATAGAGCAAGATTGCATAAGAATGGTAGCCCTTTATCAACCAGAAGCCAGCGACCTTAGGTTTGTAATGGGGGTATACAAGATTGTGTCAGATCTTGAGCGCATGGCGGACGAAGCTGAAAACGTAGCCCAGCGTTCCATACTGCTATCTCAAGAACCACCTTTAAAACCTTATATAAATCTTACTATGATGTCTGATATAGCAAAGGAGATGGTTAGCGATAGTGTTATAAGCTTTTTACAAAAAGATACTGAGCTTGCTAAAAAAGTTATCCAAAGGGATGATATGGTGGATGAACTTTACCACCAGCTTGAAAGAGAGCTTATAACATATGTGATGGAAGACCAAAGAAATATAAAAAGAGCCATATCTTTAGAAATGGTGGCTAGACACTTTGAAAGGATAGCAGACCATGCCGAAAACGTAGCTGAGATGGCTATATATCTGGTGCAAGGTGAGATGGTTAAACATAAGCACATTCAAGAAAAAAGTTAATTTAGTTTTAGGGCTTTTAGTATTATTAATAGTCTTAGCTTCAAACGTAGGCTTTGTACTAAATTTAAAACATAATCCCTCTATAAACATATACGCTTTTCTTGCCATAATAAATATAAACCTATTCGCTCTTTTGCTAGCCGTTGTTATCATCTTTAGAAAATTTATCAAGCTATACTACGAAACCAAGAAAAAAACTTTACGAACAAAGATAACCACCATAATACTGCTTTACATGTTTTTACCAATATTTCTTATGATGTTTGCATCAAGCTTTGTGATAGTAGAAAGCGTTAAGACGTTTATAAGCGATAAAACAAAACTTGTTTTGAGAACCTCTATAAAACTTTCCAAAGAAATTGAGCAAAGCCAATATGAAAAAGCTATACTTTATAGAAATTTTTTGAGTAAGTTGATTTTCTATGAAGACCCTTATTCTCTTGTGAACCACTTCAACATAAGAGCAGTGCACGAAGTATCAGATTGCAACAATCCCATAGTAGAAAATCAAAAATCTTACAGCATATGCGTAATGAGAGGAGACAAAGCGTATGTGTTTGTGGTAGGTAAAGATGCCAAGCTTGAAAAGTCTTCAAAAGCCTTAAACCGTTTTGCCAAAGAGTTTATTGTGCTTGTAAAAACAAGGGATATATTAAATGGAAACTACGTTGCCTTTATCGTAATATTAGCCCTTATGGTGGTGCTTTTTACCGTTTGGTTTGGAATATTTTTAGCTCGTCATATATCAGAACCTATTGAAGAGCTATCAGAAGCTGCCAAAACTTTAGCAAAAGGCGAGCTTGATACAAAATTACCAAAGCCAAAAACCAACGACGAACTCTCAGAACTCATCGAAGCTTTTCAATATATGAAAGAAAACCTTAAAAAACTCTACCAAGACCTTATAAAAGAAAAAGACCAACTAAACAAGCTTCTTGACAGTATACCAATAGGGGTGGCTTATGTAGACAAAGATTACAACGTAATAAGAGTAAACAAAGCCTTTTTGGATATGTTTGGAAATGCTGATATAAAAAATTTAGATTTTAAAGATAAAAACATAAAACAAGACATAATAGAATTATCAGAAAACGAAAAAATTTTTATCTTTGAAGATGTAAGCCCTATGGTAAACGCCCAAAGGCTATCGGTATGGAAAGAAACCGCCCAAAGAGTAGCCCACGAACTTAAAAACCCTCTAACTCCTATAAAGTTAAACATAGAAAGGCTTTTAAGAATATCCAAAAACAATCCAGAAAAGCTTCAAGACACTATAAACGCAGTTGGAGATATAGTCTTAAAAGAAATAGATAAAATACTAAAACTCCTTCAAGACTTTAAAGACTTTTCAAATATAGACGTATTAAACAAATCCACTCAGTCTATAAAAAGCACAATACTTGAAGCGGTAGAACTCTACAAACCCTACAACGTAGAATTTGAAATAATAGGAGAGAATATATTAGAGTTTGACAAAGAGAAGATAAAGATAGTATTTATGAACCTCATTCAAAACAGCATAGAATCCAAAAGCACAAAAATAAAAATAGAGATAAAACCTACTGAAATCGTATATCAAGACAACGGCGAAGGCATAAAAGACTTATCCAAAATATTTTTGCCTTATTACTCCAGCAAACCCACCGGCACAGGGCTTGGTCTTAGCATTGTAAAAGCCATCATACAAAAACACGGCTGGAAGATAGAAGTCCTTCCCTCAAACCAAGGGGCTTTGTTTGTGATTAGCCTGATATAAATACCATCCTATTGCGAGCAATACACTCAAAACACTTTCTATCTTAAAAGCCAAATACAAGTTTATAAAATGAGAGAGTATCCCTATTGTCAGGTTTGCAAACAAAGTGGCGTTTGCCACGGAAAATCCGTATATTCCATAAGCTTTTGAGCGCTTTTTAACCCCGTAGAGGCTCACCAAACTCCTACCTATCACATCGTAGAAAGCGTTGAAAAGACCAAACATCAAAAATCCTATGTAAAAGTTTATACTTGCACTAAACTGTGCTATTGAAAGTATCAAAAGCGTTATACTAAACAAAACATGTTTGTTTTTGACGCTGTCGTAAAGCTTTCCCACAGGTATGCCAAAGAGCGTATATATAAGGTTAAAGAGTACATAGCCAAGGGATATGTCAAAAAAAGACAAGTTTGAGGCTTTTCCTATAAGTATATAAAAAGCATAGCTAAAGTTTGTGCTAAGACATAAAAATATCACGAAAGAAAATACATAAAAATCTTTTGATATAGCATCTTCTTTTTTTGCAAGCTTTAAGTCTCTTTGAGGCTCAAAAACAAAAAATAACGGCAATATCGCAAGAAAAGCAGGTACAAGGGCAATTATGATAAGATGTTTTATGGAACTTTCCGTGGAACCAAACTTGTAAAAAAACCAAAGCACAAAAAGACTTCCTACAAGAGCCCCAAAGGTATCAGCAGTCCTATGTATACCAAAAGCAAGTCCTGTTTTTTCTTTTTTAACAGACAAAGAGAGTATCGCATCTCTTCCGGGGCTTCGTACGGCTTTTCCCACTCTATCTAAAGACCTTCCTAAAAGCACAAAAAACCATGTATTTAAAACTATGCTTGATATGTATAAACTTTTTGAGATGGCAGAGGTGAGGTATCCACCTATGATAAGAGGTTTTGCTTTTAGTTTGTCCGCTAAATCACCGCTAAAAATCCTTAAAAAATTTGATAAAAACTCAGAGAGTCCTTCCACAAGACCTATATCAAGAGTAGATGCTCCTAATATTGTAAGAAGAAGGGGTAAAATGGGAAATATTATTTCAGAAGAGGCATCTGTAAGAAAACTAGTTAGGCTAAAAAGCCATATGTTTTTGTTCATTTAGATAATTCTAGCATGCGTTCTATAGGTTTTCTAGCTTTTGTTATGATATCTTCTGGCAATGTCACTTCGTTTATTTCATCTTTTAAGGTAGCGTAAAGATTTGCAAGCGTTACTCCTTTCATAGTACAACAATAAACTGGCGAACCGCAGTAATGCATTGCTTCTGGGAAAATGTAAGTCTTAGTGGG
>JAGDWZ010000056.1:29846-54072 GCA_023269915.1 Hydrogenobaculum sp.
TTTTCTAAAACTTTTGGGTTGCATTCAGGGTGAGCCGCCACAACGGCGTTTGGATAGCGATCTTTTAGAGCTTTTAAATCAGATAACCCAAATTCGTAGTGAGGCGGACAAAAGCCTTTCCATATGATAATCTCTTTGTCTGGCACGTTTTTCTTTACCCAGTTGCCAAGGCCCATGTCTGGCACAAATATTATACGTTTTTCTTCTAGTTTTGACACTATCTTAACAGCGTTTGCAGAGGTTACACATATATCAGATACTGCTTTTACATCAGCGGATGTATTTACATAGCTTACTACGGCAGCATCGGGATATTTTTCCTTTAACTCCAAAACCCCTTGGACTGTAGCCATATCAGCCATAGGACAGCCAGATTCTGGATTTGGATGTAATACTTTTTTATTAGGATTTAGAATCTTTGCGGTTTCACACATAAACCTCACACCGCAAAAGACTATGATATCTTTATCAGTTTGTTGGGCTTTTCTGGAAAGCTCCAAAGAATCTCCTACAAAATCCGCTAAATCTTGAATTTCTGGTCTTTGGTAATAATGAGCAAGTATCACGACGCTTTTTTTGGCTTTTAGCTCTTTAATTTTTTCTATATAATACTCGTTGGGTAGTTCTACTGAAACTGGTTTTTCAATAATCAACGTTTCCATAGTAATAACCTACTCATATAAAAATTTATTTACAATAACTTATCTCATAATAATAGAGATTCATTTGGTTTATAATACTAAAATCCTGAAACTTTTTATAGGAGTTTAAAATGGGTATACCTATTAAGCTTATTGCCGGTTCATCAAATATGAAGTTGGCTCAAGAGATATCAGAATATCTTGATATACCATTATCAAAAACGCTTCTAAGCAAATTTAGCGACGGTGAAATAAGGGTCCAAATAGAAGAATCTATGAGAGGTGGGGATATATTTGTTATACAATCTTTATCGGCTCCTATAAATGACCATATTATGGAGCTTTTATTACTATTAGACGCTATTAAAAGAGCTTCTGCCTATCGTATAACAGCAGTTATACCTTACTTTGCCTACGCAAGACAAGATAGAAAAGACAAACCTCGTGTCCCTATAAGCGCTAGAGTGTTGGCTGATATGATTACAACAGCAGGAGCCCAAAGGGCTGTGATAGTTGATTTACACTCCCCTCAAATTCAGGGCTTTTTCAATATACCGGTGGACAATTTGTTGGCATTGCCGGTGTTGTATGATTATGTAAAGTACAAAGTAGATCCCGCCAGTTCTGTGGTAGTGTCTCCAGACGCTGGTGGTGCCGAAAGAGCAAGACAGCTCGCCAACAAGCTAGGCTGTAATATAGCTATTATATACAAAAGAAGACCAGAGCCCAACAAAGCGGAAGTCTTTGATGTAATAGGAAATATAGAAGGTAAAGATGCCATTATAATAGATGACATTATAGACACAGCAGGTACCTTGGTGGCAGCTACCAACATGCTCATAAACAAAGGTGCAAAATCTGTCAGAGCCCTCACAACTCACGGCATATTTTCTGGGCCGGCTTTGGAGCGTATAAACAATTCGATTTTAGATGAAGTGGTGGTAACAAACACCATATGTCAGCAAGGTAAAGAGTCTAATAAGATAAACATAGTAAGCATAGCCCCAATAGTGGGTGAAGCTATAAAACGTATATACGAAAACTCTTCGGTAAGCTCTTTATTCGTATGATATAATATAAGACTCTTAGGATGGGTGGCCGAGTGGTCGAAGGCGCACCGCTGGAAACGGTGTGAAGGGTGATGAGCTCTTCCGCGGGTTCGAATCCCGCCCCATCCGCCACTTAAACTTTTAGGCTTTATAATGAAGAGCTTCAAATAAAAGTTTTACTTCATTTGGTTTTAAATGTCTCCATTTGCCTTTTGGTAAATTGCCAAGAGAAATAGGACCTATCGCTGTTCTTATAAGGTGCTTCACTGGTTTTTTAAAAGCCAAGAAAAACCTCTTTACAAGATGATTTTTCCCTTCATGAAAGGTTATTTCTATGTTTGCACCATTTTTAAACCTTTTTAAAAGCTTTAAACTATCTGGTTTTACAAACCCGTCTTCTAGCTTTATACCCCTTTTCATCTTTTCCAACGTTTCGTCATCTATATCGCCTTTTACAGTGGCTATATATACTTTTGGTAGCTTGTATCTTGGATGTATTATTCTATTTGCCAACTCCCCGTCGTTGGTAAGTATCAATAATCCTTCTACGTTGTAATCTAACCTCCCTGCTGGATAAACTCTAACGCCCACATCTTTTATAAGCTCTCTTATGGTGGGCTTTTCTTCCTTTTCTCCCAAAGACGTAAGATAACAGCATGGTTTATTTAGCATTATATAAACAGGTTTTTGAGCTTTTACTATGCGTCCTTTAAACTCCACTATATCTTCATCTGGATTTATAGTAGTACCAAGCTCTTTTACTATCTTGTTGTTTACCTTAACGTAGCCTTTTTCTATATACTCATCTGCCTTTCTTCTAGAACACACTCCAGCCAACGATAAAAATCTATTTAACCTCATTGTCTTATAAGTTTAAAAAACTCCTCCTTGGTTTTCATATCATTTAAAAAACTACCTCTTAAAGAAGAGGTTATGGTAGAATGTCCTGGTGATCTCACTCCTCTCATAGACATGCAAAGGTGTTCAGCCTCTATTACTACGCCAACTCCCATTGGTTCTAATTCTTTTTGGACTATATCGGCTATTTCCTCTGTAAGTCTTTCTTGGACTTGCGGTTTTAAAGCCATAGCCCTTACTGTTCTTACAAGTTTAGACAACCCACATATTTTTTTGTTTGGAATATAAGCTATATGAGCTTTGCCAAAAAACGGTAAAAGATGATGCTCACACATGCTATAAAATGGTATATCTTTTACTATAATCATCTCAGAATAGTTGCTGTATTCTTCGAAAAGCTTAAAATCAAAAGATCTCTCTTTTTCAAACTCCTCCCACATTCTAGCTACTCTTTCTGGGGTTTCTTTTATACCCTCCCTTTCAACATCTTCTCCTATACCTTCTAAGAAAAGCTTTATACCCTCTATAATTTTAGCCCTGTCAATCATTTTAAAACCTCTCACTAAAATTAAAATTTCTAGTAAATATATTTAGTCTTAGTATCATTATCAATGGGTTTACTCATGAAATATCAATAGATATGTTCTTCTGATGGAAATAATTTCTCTTCCACCTCTTTTTTATAGCTTTTAATAGCTTCTAAAAATATTTGGTAGCCGTTTGTGTATCTTTTTACAAACTTAGGCTTCATAAAATCCACAAGACCAACAATGTCTTCAAAAACAAGCACCTGTCCATCAGTATCTGCTCCTGCCCCTATCCCTATTGTAATTGCACTTTCTGAGACAAGCTCTTTTGCCAAAGCGCTTGGTATACTTTCAAATACCACCATGAAAGCCCCTGCCTCTACAACGCTTTTGAAATCTTCTTTTATCATATTTTTCTCTTCTTCGGTTTTACCCATAAATCTGAATTTTCCGATAGTATTTATCCACTGAGGTGTAAAGCCTATATGAGCGCATACGGGAATACCTACCTTTGTGAGTCTTTCGATAAGAGGTGCAAAATAGCTCCCACCTTCTATTTTTACGGCATCCGCCTTTGTCTCTTTTATTACAAGACCACAATTTTTAACAGCTTCTTCTACGGAGCTTTGATAACTCATAAAAGGCATATCCACTATAGTAAAAGTATTTGGCGCTCCTTTTCTTACCGCTTTAGCATGGTATATCATTTCTTCTAAAGACACTCCAAGAGTGTTTGGCTCTCCTTTAAATACCATCCCAAGAGAGTCTCCCACCAAAATGGTATCAACGCCAGCTTCTTCACATATTTTAGCCGATATGTAGCTACTTAGAGAAACCATTGTGATTTTTTGATTGTTTTTTTTCTTTTTAAATAAAAGCTCTATGTTTAATTTACTGGTCATCTTCTTGGTTTTCAAAAGAAAGCTGGTTAAGAGCCTTCTTCCTTAGATAAGCCTCTATAAAGTTGTCAATTTCACCATCCATTACAGCTTCTATGTTGCCAGATTCTTCACCTGTTCTTAAATCTTTTACAAGCTGGGATGGTTGAAATATATAAGACCTTATCTTATAGCCCCATCCTATATCTGTTTTTGGGCCTTCTAAACTTTTTTTCTTTTCTTCTATCTTTTGAAGTTCCAATTGATACAATCTTGCTTTTAGCATTTCCATAGCTTTTCTTCTGTTTTGAATCTGAGAGCGCTCTTGCTGACAAGCTACCACTATGCCAGTTGGTATATGGGTTATCCTTACGGCTGTGTCTGTCTTATTTACATATTGACCACCAGCACCAGAAGCCCTATAAGTGTCTATCCTAAGGTCTTCTTCTTTTATTTCTATATTTACATCTTCGCTCACTTCTGGGACCACAAGCACCGAAGCAAAAGACGTATGTCTTCTGGCGTTTGCATCAAAAGGCGATATCCTTACAAGCCTGTGTACGCCGTTTTCAGACTTTAAATAACCGTAGGCGTATGGTCCTTTTATGTAAAGGGTGGCACTTTTTATACCTGCTACATCGTCTGGATTTATATCTGTAAGCTGCACTTCATAACCATGTTTTTCAGCCCACCTTGTATACATCCTAAGAAGCATACTAGCCCAATCACAAGCTTCAGTTCCACCTGCACCAGCTTGTATAGTAAGGTAAGCGTTATTTATATCCATCTCATCAGAAAGGTAAGTCTCAAGCTCAAACTTCTTTAAATCTTTTTCTACAGCCTCTAATTCTTCGCTTATTAGAAGCGTTGTATCAAGATCTTCTTCCTTTAGTTCGCTTACCATTTCATCCAAATCTTGTATACGTTTTTTAAGAGATACATAAGTATTTAACTTGTCTTGAAGAGCTTTCCTTTTTTGGCTTATGCTTTTGGCTTTTTCTTGGTCAGACCAAAAGTTTGGCTCTGACATCATCTGGTCATACTTTTCTATTTCTTTTTTAATCTTTTCCTCATCTATAGATGAAGATAGCTCTTCAAAGCGCTTTTTTATATCAGAAAAATTGCTTGCTATTTCTATCATGTTATTTAATATCTACTACTTTATATCCCCATTCTTCAATGGCAGATTTTATGTCGGCTTCTGAGAGTTTTGTTTCGTCGTACTCCACCTCTGAATATTTTTTGTCTAGCTTTGTATCGAAGCTTTTAACTCCTTCCAAAGACCCAAGGGCTCTATTTACTGTACCTACACAATGCATGCAAGTCATACCATCTATGTAAAAAACTTTCTTCATACAATATATTATAACCTTAAAAGCCCAATAAGTATATAAAAATTATCATAGTATTTAGCTTTTATTATAAACATTGATATAAAGCACTTGACAATAATACACTAACATTTTATAATAATAAGTATGAAGAAAGATTACTACGAAATATTAGGGGTTAGTAGAAACGCAACGCAAGAGGAGATTAAAAAAGCCTACCGTAGACTGGCTAGAAAGTATCATCCAGATTTTAACAAAGAGCCAGGGGCTGAAGAAAAGTTTAAAGAGATAAACCAAGCCTATCAAGTGCTTTCCGATGAAAATAAAAGGAAAATCTACGACCAGTTTGGAGAAGAAGGGCTATCCGCTAGCATGGGTCAAAAAGGCGGTCAAGATGTATGGACAAGGACAACCGTAGACTTTAGCGATTTAGAAGACATACTAAAAGGCTTTTTTGGTTTTGGAGATGTTTTTTCGGAAGATATATTTACAGGTGGTAAAAAATCAAGAAGCTCTTCAAGTCAACAAAGACCCATAAACGGCGAAGATATAGTAAAAACCGTAGAACTAACTTTAGAAGAAGCTTACACTGGTAAAAAGATAAATTTAGAGATAGAAAAAGGAGTCCCTTGCGACGTATGTGGTGGATATGGATATGACAAAAATACAGAAAAAGTATGTCCCACTTGCAGGGGCACTGGTAGCATAAACCAAAGGGCCATGTTTATCTCTATATCTACCACTTGTCCTCAGTGCGGTGGTAGTGGCTACGTAAGGGAAGCTTGCAAAAAATGCAAAGGGCAGTCTTATATTTTCAGAAAAGAGGTCATTCCTATAAACATACCACCGGGTGTTGACAACGGCTCAAAGCTGGTAGTAGACGGTCAAGGACATGCAGGGTTGTTTGGCGGAAAACCGGGAAACTTATACGTCATAACCAAAATACTACCTCATGAAATATTCAAAAGAAAAGGTGACGATTTGTATGTGGATATAAACATAACATATCCAGAAGCTGTAATGGGCACTACTTTAGAAATAAAAGGTCTAAAAGGAGACACTATAACAGTAGAAATACCACCTGGCACCAAAGAAGGAGAAAAGATAACAATCCCAGGTAAAGGCATGCCAAAATTGAAGGGTAGTGGCTATGGCAACTTATATGTAATACCTCACATAGATGTGCCAAAATTCAATATACTTTCTAAACTAATGGGAGATGGTAAAAAGGCGGAGAAGCTCCTTAAAGATTTAGAAAAGATTTTACCAAAACCTGAAAGGGTGGTAAAAAGCTATGAGCACTGAAAGAAGAGCTAAAGCTGTATTTACAATAGGCACCGTAGCTAAAATGTATAAAATTCATCCTCAAACTCTTAGACTATACGAAAGAGAAGGTCTTTTGAAACCCTCAAGAACAGAAGGCAACACAAGACTTTATACAGAAGAAGACCTCGAGCAATTGGAATTTATCCTTATGCTGGCAAGGGATTTAGGAGTAAACATAGCCGGCATAGACGTAATACTAAACATGAAAAGACAAATGGAAGAGATGCAAAAAGGTATAGAGCTTTTAATAGATATAATAAAAAGATTGAGAACTGAAAACGTAAAACAAGAAGACGTAGAAAAAGCAATAGTGCTTATGAACGGTTTAAACAAAAGCGTAATTAAAATTACTAAAAAAAACTAATCCTTGCTTCCACAAACGTATCTTACGCCTTTTTCTGTCTTAGCCCAATGAGGAGTATCCGGTGCTAAAATTATTTTATCTCCTGGCAAAAGCTTAAAAACTTTATCTTTTACCCCTATTTCTACTTCACCAGACACCACCCACCTAACCTCTTCATGCTCGTGAGTATGCCAAGGATAGTATGTGCCTTTACCATCTTCCCATGAATACACATCGTAGCCTTCTTTCTTAAGAATGTCTTTTATAGCCTGCTCGTCCTTTACATCAGTCCTTTCAAATATAACTTCACTCATCCTTTACTTTGGATTTATCTTCAAGTATTTTTAAATCTGCCCTTTCTACTGCTAAAGCTTTTGGTGGTATATCCTTTGTAATGACAGAACCACCAGCTATAAAAGCGTAATCACCTATATTTCTTGGAGCTATTATAAGGGAGTTGCTTCCTATAAAAGCATGCTGACCTATGTAAGTTTGATACTTTTGCTTACCATCGAAGTTTGCTATCACAGTCCCAGCCCCTATGTTTGCTTTCTTGCCTATACTTACATCTCCCAAGTAAGATAGGTGTTTTGCCATCACATTTTCTTGAAGTTTTGCGTTTTTAAGCTCTACAAAGCTTCCAACGTGAGATCCTTTACCCACAACTGAGTTATCTCTTATGTGGCACATAGGACCCACGGTGGCTTCTTCTTCTACGGTTGAGTTTTTTATATAGCTCATAGGAAGCACAGTGGCTTTTTCTTTTATCGTAGCATTTTCAAGATAGCTTCCGTTCATAACTTTTGCTTTTTTATGGATAACGGTATTGCCTTTTAAAACTACGTTTGGAAATATTTCCGCATCTAACTCTACCTTTACATCTGGTTCTATGTATACAGATTCTGGTGAATGTATAGTAACTCCAGCCCTTGCTAACTTTTCCAATATCCTCATCTTCACCACGCTTTCTGCAAAACTAAGCTCCCATCTGTCGTTGACACCAAAAATTTCTGTTATCTCAGAAGCCATAAAACTTCTACACGTATAACCAAGACTTGTCATAATCTCTACGATATCTGTAATATATAGTTCGTTGGTTTTCTCACTGGGTCTTAGATGTTTTACAGCCTCTTTTAAATAAGGTACATAAAACATGTAAAGACCGCCGTTTACTTCGTTTATCTGCTTTTCCTCATAAGTGGCTTCTTTTTCTTCTACTATCTTTATCACATCGCCTTTACCATCTTTTACTATCCTTCCATAACCAGTAGGGTCCGGTAAGAAAGAAGACAACACCAAAGCCCCTACTTTTATCTTCTCGTACTCTTCTACCATGTGTAAAAATCTTTGCATACCCTTTAGGGTGTCTGGTTTTACTAAAGGAGCATCCCCATTTGCCACAAGGATGTAATCGTCCATATCTTCAAAAAATGCTTTAGCTGATAGCAAAGCGTCCGCTGTACCACCCTTTGGATTTGCTTGTTCGAAAAAAGAGACGTTTTCACCCTTTAAAGTTTCCAAAACAGCTTCTTTTTGATGTGATACAACAACACCTATGTCTACTATATTGGCTTGTTTTATATAGTCTAAAACATACCATATGATAGGCTTTCCAAGCATCTCATGCAACACTTTGTGTTTATCGCTTTTAAATCTAGTACCCAAACCAGCTGCTAATATTATTGCTTTCATAACTATATTTTAACCCAGCAAACCTTTGCTTGTAGCGTAAAAGTAAAATAGCCTTTCTACGCCTATTGAATATCCAGCATAAGAAAAGTCGTTGTGATAATCTTTTACAAGCTTTTCTTTATCTTTTATGGGTTTGTAAGAAGAGGCGTTTTCTATGATATCCCTTATTTTATCCTCGCTAGTCTCTTCTACCCAGCCGTTGGCTATTTCAACTCCATCTATAAAAAGCTCAAAGCGTCTTGATATATCACCGTCACATTTTGAAAGTACACCCATTTTACAGGGAAAATCTATCAAAAACTCTATCTGGCTTTTACCAAGATGCTCTTGTATTTGCACCATCATCTTATCCACCAAATCCTCCCATGTATCTTTATCGTCAAACTCATAACCAAAAGATATAAGGTTGTTTTTAAGTATATCTTCATCTTCAGAAAATATAACCCCTATGTACTCTTCAAAGGCTTTTTCAAAACGTGTTAGCTTTGGTGTGGTAGAAATATCTTTTATATTCTCTCCGAAAAGCTCAAAAACAAGCTCTGATATCTCGTTTATAATATCCATGTTTTCTATATTGTAGCACTCTAGCATGGTAAACTCTACATTGTTTAAATTACCGCATTCTTCATCTCTAAAGACTTTTGCTATTTGAAATATATTTGATTTGTAGGTTTTTAGAAGGGCTTTCATGTGTCTTTCTGGCGATGTATGAAGATACGCTTTTTCTTTTTTACCACAATAGGTTATCTCTATTTCTACTGGTTTTATGTATTTCTCCAAATTTGGCTCATCTTGGATATATGGTGTGAAAACTTCCGTATAGCCTCTTTTTTTATAAAAGCTTCTTATCTTGTCTATAAACTCTTCATAAAGTTTTGGGGCTTTTAAAGGAACTGAAAAAATATCTATCATAAAATACCTTCTAAAGCTTCTTTTCTTTGAATGCAAGTAGCGCACTTTCCACAGGGAGGTTCTGTACCTTCATAGCAGCTGTAAGTTTTATCGAAAGGCACGCCAAGAGATTTACCAAGCATAGCTATATCCTTTTTTGAAAAGCCTAAAAACGGAGCATAAACATGTATTCTTTTTTTGGTTTTTACTACAAAAGAAGAACCAGCATTTATGGCAGCTTCGGCAGATGATATAAACTCAGGTCTACAATCTGGATAAGGAGCATCTACAGCATGGACCGCTATCCCTATGTTTTCTATACCAAGCTCATCGGCAATACCAGAGGCAATAGCTAAAAACGTCAGATTTCTCATTGGCACATAAGTTATGGGCACATCGGTAGGATAAGCTTCTTTTGGTATATCTTGATTGGAAACGCTCAAAAGAGCAGAGCCAAACTTTATCTCTTTGTAATGAGGAATGTTTACAACAAAATGCTCTTTTACTTTTGCCATTTCTCCTAATATCTTAGCGTACTTTAGCTCTACCACATGTTTTTGACCGTAATCAAAAGATATAGCGTAAACATCTTTAAACTTTGTTTTTGCTTCCCACAAGAGCGTAGCAGAATCCATTCCTCCAGACAAAAGCACTAAAATATTAGACATAGCCTACACCTTAAACTTTTTAAGCGTATTTCCTAGGTTGGCACTTGCATTTGCCATTTCTTCTATACTTTCTGATAGATCGTTTATAATCTTGTTAATATTGGAAGATATTGTATTTAAAGAGTTTACAGAATTTTGAATTTCTTTTATAGTTTGAGCTTGCTCTTCTGTAGCATTTGCTATTTTGTCAGATATCTCAGCGGACAAACCTGATATGTTTAATATGTTCTCATATTGTTTTACTAGGTTTTCCATTTGCTCAGCACCTGTTTTTATAGCTTCTGCTATTGATATAGTAAGATTTGATATGTTTTTAGCAAAACCGCCAGTTCTTTCTGCTAACTTTTTTACTTCATCTGCCACCACAGCAAAGCCCCTTCCTTGTTCTCCTACTCTTGCTGCTTCTATTGCAGCATTTAACGCCAAAAGGTTGGTCTGCTCTGCTATAAAAAGGATGTTTTCTGTAATAACATCTATTTGTTTTCCCATTTGTTCTATGTTTCTTACGGCTTCTTGGGTTTTTAAAAGCTCTTTTTTACCTATCTCTAAACTATCTATAACTTCTTTTGTGATATTTTTAGCCTCTTGGGTATTTTCCGCTATTGAGTTTATAGCTATTGACGTTTGGTCGGTGGCATTTTTGATGTGCTCTACTTGATCTATTAGAAGCGCCTTTGAATCGTCTAAATCCATACTTATACCAAATATTTGTGCTTGTATCTCAGCCATATGCTCTACGCTGTTTTCTATATTCTTAAATGCCTCTCTTAACTTATCCATAGATATATTTACAAAATCTACAAGGTCTTTTATATCGCCCTTAGATTCTAAGGTTATCTTTTTGGTTAAGTCCCCTTCTGATATATTATAGAAAACATCTTTTATACTTGTTATAGCTTTGTTTATCTCATCTATAAATATAGCCAAAGACTTTGCAATAATCTGGATTTCACCTTTAAATTTATTCACATCAAAGGATACACTCAACTCCATATTATCGGTAGTTTCTTTTATCAGGTTTTCTAAAGCCTCTACGTCGTTTTGAATGCTTTTCTCCATAAAATAATTAAAAACAACCAAAAATATCACAACGCCCATTATGGCAAAAAATATGTACTTTGTTATAGAGTTTATATGGTCTTTAATGTATAGCTCTTTTTGGAATATAGAAGAAGCATTAGCTTTTATAAGCATATCAAAGCGTTTTCTCAACGGTACCCATATCTTACTTTGAACCTCTATGCTTTTTCCTATATAGTAATTTTGATTGTTGGTATTTATGTTGTTAACAACTTCATTTGTAAAAGCTATAAAATTGTTTAGATAAGATTTTAACACTTCATCTTTTATTAGCTTCATTTTATCGTTGATATTCTTCAAAGCGTTGGTGTACATATTATGGGCTTTTTGGTCAGAAGGATTAAGCATTATTGTAGTATAAGCATTTTTTAACATCAAGACATCTGTCAAAAGCTTGTATAAGTCGGTCTCTGAATGAGATACTTCTATGTAAGTATTTACGTTTTGTTTTATATTGTTATCTAATATGTAAAGAATACCTTGAGCCACAAAAGCTCCCAAAACCATAAAAATCTGTATAATCCATAGCTTAGTTTTAATGCTCACTGGCTACCTCTTCCGAAGACAAGTTTTTTTGTATAGATTTTACCAACCCTTCAGCACCTATTTGATTTGCCAACGCTAAAGCTTTTTGATAATAGAGTATAGCTTTGTCCTTTTTATCTTCGTTGTCGTAATACCAACCCATATACTGATTTCCCACCGCTTCCCAGTACTTGTTGCCACTTACTAAGCTTAAACCTTTTTGTATGTATTGTTTCGCATCTTTAAAATCTAAAAGCTTAAGATACAAAACACCCATGTTTAGATAGGTAGCACCTTCATGAACTTTATCTCCTTTTTCAGCAAAAGCTTGAGAGGATTTTGCATAGTACTCAATAGCCTTGTGAGGATGATTTAGGTCTCCATAGCAAAGAGCTATGTTGTTTAATATTGTAGGGCTGTTGGAATCTTGTCTTAAAGCTTTTTTATAAAACCTTATCGCAGAGTCGTAATAGCCTTCCGAGTAAAATATATGAGCTATATTTGAAAGGTTGTCCACCATACCTTTGTCATCCCCAAGAGACTTTGCTAATTTATAAGCTTTTGTATAGTTGTCTAGGGCTTTTGATTTGTTGCCAATCATATCGTAACTAACACCCATGTAGTTGTAAAGCGCCTCTTTTTGATAGCGAGTATTTGCGTTTTTTGTGGCATTTTTCAAATAAGGTATAGCATACTTTGGTTCTCCTAAGGAAAGGTAAGACATTGCTGCACACATGTTGTAGTTAAAATCGTATTTGTTCCATCTAAGAGATTTATTTGCCAGGTTTATGGCTTTTTGATATTCTTTTGACTGAAGCAAGTTTATACATTGCTCAGCATCGGCGTAAGACACACCAACAACAAAAGCCATTATAATTGTGAGTTTATATAACTTCATAAAAATATTTTAACAGCAAATATATACAAATATTATGATTTTCCTTGCAGATAAAATATAAGTTTTACTTATAATAAACTTTTATGATAGGAACTATTGGCTTTCCTATTTTATCTAAAAGCAATAAACCTTCAAATCAAAGGAGTATACAAACCCAGCAAGAGATAAACCAATTAAAAGCTATAGACCAAGATGTTAGAGCTCACGAGATGGCTCACAAAATAGCCGGTGGAGATTTAACGGGCCCAATAAATTATAAATACGTAGTAGGACCAGACGGCAAGAAATATGCAGTAGGCGGAGATGTGAGTATAGATGTATCACCTGGTCCTACGCCACAGGATACGATAAGGAAGATGGAAAGAGTGATAAAAGCGGCTTTAGCACCTGTTGACCCTTCAGCTCAGGATAGAGCGGTAGCAGCCCAAGCTCAGATGCTTTTAGAACAAGCCCAAATAGAAATACAAAAAGAAGGCTCAAATATATCTATTTACGCCTGATAAACTTCCATTTTCTGACGTTTCTTTTCCGATAAAGAATTAAAAAATGCTATTGTCTCGCTTGAAACCACATCCTTTTCGTTATCCATGGTTACGATATGGTAGCTGTTTGAAAGTTCTACAAATTTTTTAACCTTGCTTGGGGCTTTTTCATATACAAATTTTGCACCCTTTATAGAAGACAAGTCATCTTCTTTCGAATGTATGAGGATAAACGGCGCTTTTAAAAGATTGACATGCTTTTTGATGTATTTAGCCATTCTTTTTAATTCTACTATCGTAGGTGCTGGTATCTTATCGTAAGCCATAGCCTCATTTTTTTCAGATTTCATCATTTGTATAATCTTTTTCCTCATGGCTTCGTTTTTTATACCAAAGGGTTCTTTCTCTTTCCAGTAGTATATGTGTTTAAGTGGTGTATAAAGACCCAAAGGCAACAAAAATCTATACCAAGGTATAGCCCAGCCGTCTATTCCCATGGCAGGTGCCCAAGAACCAACCCCGTCTATATTTGGAAATTCCATACCAAGCATCAGAGAAAGCATACCACCTACACAAAGTCCCGCCACAAACACTTCGCTGTATTTGGCTTTTAAATCAAGATAAAAGCTTTTGGCAAACTCGTAAAGCTCTTCCCATTTGACTTTCTTTAATTCCTCCAAACTAGAACAATGACCAGGCAAAATAGGAAAATATACATCATAATTTGCTTTGGAAAAATCCCTAGCTACCCATCTTAGTTCTAAAGGAGTACCTGTAAGCCCATGAAGAAGTAAAACAGCTTTTTCGTTGTTGTTTCTTATAGAAAGCTCCATATCACATCACCCTTTTGAAAAGTTGATCCAAAAGCTCTATAGCCATATCTATCTCTTCATCGGTAATTTCTAAAGACGGTGCAAGCGTAAAAACGTTTTTATAATAACCACCCACATCCAATACAAGACCGTATTTTTTGCCCCTATAATCAAGGTCTCCTTTTAGTCCTTCTTCCAAAATTTTATCCGTTAGAGCTTTTGAAGGTGTAAAACCATCGCTTTCGCACACTTCTATTCTAAGAGCGAGCCCTATCCCGTCTACATCCCCTATATTTTTGTATTTTCTTTTTAAAAGCTCCAAACCCTCCAAAAACTTTTTACCTTTTTGAGCCACTATGCTTTCGTAGTCTTTTTCTTCTAAGATGTTCATTACTTCCACTCCAGCTCTTACTCCTATTGGATTTGAAGAAAAGGTAGAGTGAGTAGAGCCAGGTGGCCATATTTTGGGATTTATTAGATCTTCTTTTGCCCACAATCCAGATAGTGGGTTCATGCCGTTGGTCAAAGATTTGCCAAACACAATGATATCTGGCTTCACATCGTAATGCTCTATACTCCAAAGCTTACCGGTTCTGTAAAATCCCATTTGTATTTCATCATCTACAAGAAGTATATTGGCTTGGTCTAATATCTTTTTCAGCCTTTTAAAATACTCTGGCGGAGCCTTTACATAACCACCGGTGCCTTGAATGGGCTCTATATAAAAGGCTGCATACTCACATTCGTTGGTTTTTGGATTGTATATAGAATAATATTCTGATTCAAAAAGCTTTTCAAACTCTTTTACACAATAGTAATCACAGCTATCTAAAGTCTTGCCATATGGACATCTAAAACAATAAGGAAAAGGTATAAAAAGCGCCCTATCGCCAAAATGCCCAAACCTTTCTCTATATCTGTAGCTAGATGTGATAGCTGTGGCACCTAAAGTCCTACCGTGATATCCTCCCATAAAGGCAAAGTTTAAGTTTTTCTTTTTGTAGTTTCTTACAAGTTTTAAACTATCCTCTATGGCTTGAGAGCCACCTACGTTAAAATGAACCCTACCTTTTATGTTAAATCTTTTAAAATTAGCATCCACCAATTTTTTAGACAATATAACTTTTTCTTCAAATAGAAACTGAGAAGCAAGCTGCCCCATTGTATCCATTTGGTTTTTTATAGCGTCGTTTATACGTTTGTTTTTGTACCCAAAATTACAAGCGCTGTACCACATTTGTAAATCTAAATATGGTTTGTTTTCTTCGTCGTAAAGGTAAGATCCTTCAGAAGCTTTGAAGATTTTTGGAGGGTTTAGATAGTGAACCGTATCACCCCAAGAACACACCTCACTTTCTATGGCCAGTATATCCTCTTTCTTCATGCAATTTCTCCAATACAAAAGGTAATTGATTTATTATATCCTCAAAATATGAAAAGCTAGTGAAATGACTAACATTTTGGGCTTTTAGAAAATTTAAAAGTTTACCTTTTGCAAATACAAAATCCGCATGCTTAGTAGCGCAAAAATCAGACATCCCATCTCCTATATATATGTTTGTATCGGTTTTTAGCTTATTTACCAAATCGCATTTACAAACACCAAGATTACAGTCTTTTTTTGAATACTTGTAAAGCGTTTTAAATTTGTTGTTTATAAAATAAAGATAATTTGCATATATACCATCTACTTTGTTTGTATAATTTCCCAATATTTTTTTTATAAAAAGCCTAAAACCATCACTTATTATATATACTTTAGCGTTAAAATTTGATTTTACATGATCTACAAAGGCAAAAAAACTCTCGTCTATTTTAACGCTGTTCAAAAATTCCTCTAAATCTTTCTTGGTAATTTTTACTAAAGACATTTGAATATCAAGACACTCTTTAGAGGTTATCTTACCCTCTTGCCAGAGCTTTTCTGCCTCTTGCCATTCTTTAGAAGCGAAGCGCTCCAAGAGCGCATCTACAGTATCTTGGAGCGTTATAGTGCCATCAAAATCACAAAAAAACGTTGTTATTTTAAGCTCTCCAAAGCCTTTAGTACTTCGTTGTAGTCTGGTTCTGATGTAATTTCTGGAACAAGCTGAAAATATTTTATAGTACCGTCTTTACCAACTATAAATATTGCCCTAGCCAAAAGTCCTTGCAATGGACCTTCCGCTATAAGTATGCCGTAAGCTTTTCCGAAATCTTTATTTCTAAAATCTGAAGCCACAGCAATATTTTCAACACCTTCCGTAGAACAGTATCTTTTGGAAGCAAAAGGCAAATCCATAGATACCACTGTAGTATCTACATCGCTCATAGAACCTACTACTTCGTTAAATTTGCGGGTTTCGGTAGCGCACACAGGGGTGTCCAAAGATGGCACAGCTATTATTAGCTGAACTTTGTCTTTTGCTCCACCTATCTTTTTGGTGGATAAATCAGTTAGCACGACTTCTACTTCAGGAGCCTTATCTCCTACTTTTATATCACCTGAGAGTGATACATCGTTTCCTTTTAGTTTAGTTTTGAGCATACTTTACCTCCTAAGGTTTTGCTTATAAAGGATAGCCGTTTTAATCCTTATTACAATGATTATAAGCAGTTTTAATTTAGAAAAGGGTTTTTTGAACTTTTTTTTCTTTGATTTCTTCTTTAAATAACATGTTTAAATCTTTTAACAAGCTTTTCATATTAAAAGCCATAAAAAACTCTTCTGCTCTTTTCATATTTATATTGTATGAAATCTTTATATCTTCTAAATCTATGCTTATCATATTTGATATCTCTTGGGGATTTAATTTTATAAGCTTATAAGACAGCTCTAAAGCTTCTTTTGAGGCCTCTTTAAAAACCCTTTGTATATCATCCCAGTGATTTAATATATTCTCTATAGAACCGTATTTTTCTAAAAGCTCAACAGCTTTTTTAGGTCCGACACCTTTTATACCTTTTATGTTGTCTACAGCATCACCTATCAACGCCAAATAATCTGCAAGCTTGTTTGGTGGTACACCAAACTTTTCTATCACAGCCTCTTCGTCAAATACTTTATTTGTTATTGGATTTATGACTATTATCCTTTTATCTTCTACAAGTTGCATCAAATCTTTATCTGGTGTATAAATTGTAAGATTTTTATTCCATTCTTTCAATCTGTAAGCAATGTAAGCTATTATATCATCCGCTTCTAAACCTTCTTTTTCTAAAAGCCTAATACCAAGGATGTTTATAGCTTCTTTTATAAGCGGTATTTGAGAGACAAGCTCACTTGGGGTTTCTTTTCTGGTTGCTTTGTAATCTTTATAAATTTTATCCCGTATAGTAGGAGCGGGCAAGTCAAAAGCTATAGCAAAATAATAAGGTTTTTTGGATTTTAATATAGAAAAAACAGCTCTAACAAATCCATAAAAAGCGCCGGTTTCTATACCATCTTTGGTTTTTAGCGATGGTAGAGCATAATAGCTCCTGTATAAAAAAGCTGAACCATCTAATATGTAAATAGTATCCATTAAATATTTTTTTCAAAATCCTCTGGTTTTATATTTTCAATCCAGCTTCTTAAATCTTCTTCAGTTATATTTAAATCATCTTGGACTTCTATATCAGCGCTGTTGCTAAAAAGGTCCTTATTAACATAAATAGGAGCATCAAACCTAAGAGCTATGTTTATAGCATCACTTGGTCTTGAATCTATACTCAATTCTTCAGTAGGTAATCTTGTATTTTTTAAATGAATAGTGGCAATATAAGTATTGTTTTCTATAGAATCTATAGTAACCATCTTTACACTGTAGCCCGTAGCCATTAAAATACTTTTAATTAGTTCATAGGTCATAGGTCTTGGGGAATCCATCCCTTGCATATTCATAACTATGTTGTTAGCTTCAAAAACACCTATCCATATGGGTAAAGCTAAACTATCATCCTCTTTAGATTTAAGTATCACTATAGGCATTTGAGATATCGGATCTATCCCCATACCACTAACATAAACCTCTACCATCTTAAAAACCTCCTTAATGAAAATAATAGTTATTTTTTAGTAAAAATCAAGGGTGAATGAAAAAAAGTAGATATTTAATGTATTTTTTTTGTAATTGTAATGGCTGCCTTTTGGCAGCCATTTTTTATTTGTATTATTCTCCGCTGTACTCTACAGAATCAATCTCTTCCATGAATTGTTCTGCTTGGAATACTATAAAGTTAGCTATTTCATCGTCAGACTTATCAGATAGCTCTTCCATTATGTCTATTGTCTTTTTATGCGTAGCTCCATTTTCTGTAGTATAAGTTAGCTTTATACAGGGTGGATTGGACCCTTCATCACAAACCTCCATATCCAAAGATGGTTCAGAAAGCATCTCGGATACCTTAAAGATTATATTCTCTATCCTCTTCTTATCCATAACTTATTCCCCCGTTGTCATCATTACCATTTCTATACAATTTCTTTTGAGAAGGTCTGAGCACACATAAACACATATGGCACAACCTTTGCACCTACTATAATCAACCCATGCTACATGCTTTTCTGAGTTGTACATAAGCGTATTAGGTTCTGGACAAAACAATACGCATTGCTTACAGTTGTATTTGGCGCATTCTGATTCCTTAACGTCTGCCACGTAGTACATCTATGCCTCCTAAACAGTGATTTCTTCCAATACCCATCCGTTTTCTTCTGCTATCTTAAAAGCTTCTCTTATAACCTGCATATTCTTTTCCAAGAGTTCTACCTTTTTCTTAAATTTCTTTTCTATGGCGCTATCCAAAGAAGCGGTACCACCAGAGGCTACAAAGGTATTGCCTAAGAACCTTTCTTTTACAGCTTGCTCTATATATTCAAAATCTACAAGTCTTGTTATACCAAAAAATAGACCAATCATAGCCATATTTGTAGCAAGCTCTGTACCAGCTATATCTAAGGCTATTTTAGTAGCTGGGAAGTTGATCACTTTTGTATTTAGCTTTTCCAAAATAGCGTGGTCTTCTTCAGGTATTATATCAACGTCGGTGTTTATGATAACCAAGCCATTGGGCTTCAAGCCAGAGTAAAAAGGCATCGTATAAGATTTTCCATGTGTGATAACTTGCGGGTGATAAATCATTATAACGTTTGGATAAACCACTTCACCAACCTCGTATATAGGCTGGTCTGAAGCTCTAACGTAAGCCTCAACAGGAGCCATACGCTTTTCAGAACCGAAAAATGGCACCAAAGAGGCGTATTTTCCAGCTGCAGACATTGCGTTACCTAAAATGTGAGCAGAGGTCACAACCCCTTGACCACCGACACCAGCTATACGCATATTGTATCTTTTCATATATCCTCCTTAGGTTTTTGCTTCCGCCATTTTCTTTTCTTGTTCTTCTAAATACTCTTTGGCCTCATCTGTCATCCATTCGTAGAAACCAAAGTCATTCTTCTCTCTTTCTTTGGCATCTGCCAAAACTCTCTCTGTAGGTATTGAATACTCTATGTTACACGACGTGTAAACGTGTATAAAAGTAGGTCCAAGTTCTCTAGCGGCTAATATAGCTCTCTTGATGGTCTTGGCTATCCTCTTTGGATTTGTAGGAGCAAGCTTTGCCACATAAACACAACCAGCGGTCTTTGCCAACTCTACCGCGTTTATCTTATCAAACTTCTTACCCTTAGGAGCCATCTTAAGTTGCACTCCTTTAGGAGACATACCGCTTTCTTGACCGCCGGTATTGCCATAAACTTCATTGTCCACCATTATAGTGGTGAATTTTTCCCTTCTAAACCAAGAGTGCATCGTCATACCAAAACCTATATCCATTAGCCCGCCATCACCAGCTACAACTACAACATCCTTTATCTTATCTGGAAATCTTATGCTAAGAGCCCTTTTTAGACCTGAGGCAACAGCGTTGGTATCTCCATAGTTTCCATATATGAACGGTACTGCTGCTTGAGAAAGCGCTAACCTAGCACAACCTGCGGTACCTAGGACTATGGTGTCCTCTGGTTTTGGCAAAGATGCGTAGAATATTCTTACAAAGTAAGCCATATAGCATCCTGCGCACATTGGATGCTCTTCCACCAGCTCTTTAATCTGGTCTATTTGTTGCACGTCTATTTGCTTGCCAAACTGACCGTATTTAACAAGGTCCACATAGTCCTTTGGCATGTATTTCTCAAATCCAGGTGAGATTTTAACGTACTCTAAACCCATAAAAAAATACCTCCTTTAAACAATTTTAATTAAACAAGTACCGTCTTGTCTTTCTTTATACCAAGAGCAGCGTATATTTCGTCCATTATAAGCTCTACTGGTAGCGTCATACCGCCATATACTCTAGGCCTTCCTATAACATTATCGCTGTTTGGTATGTTGGCCTTTATTTCTTTAGCAAGCCATCCTACTATGTTGTGTTCTGGCACTATAATAGCCTTTGCGTTTTTCAAAGTTTCTCTTACTTCTTTTGAAGGAAACGGCACTATGGATTTTATTTTTAAAAGCCCGACATTTAAACCTTCCATCTGAGCGTATCTTACAGCTTCTCTAGCTTGAGCTGCCGCACAACCTGAAGCTGCCACAAACACTTCAGCATCTGGGTTTATAACCTCTATAGGACCGTTTAGATATTTATATATGTATTTCATAGCTCTCATGTTTGAAGACCATACTTCTTGTTGCCATACTTGGTGTATTAGGTAGCTCATGAAGTTTGATTTTTGAACGGGAGCATCTCTTTGTATTCTAGCTGGTGGTATTTCACAGTCTGTAGGTGGGACTGGTGCTTTGTATGGGTCTCTTGGTGGAAGCTTCATGTCTTCTGGTGTCATATTTACATAACCTTTGGCATGGGTTACAAAGAAACCTTCTGTGCAAACTGCTATCGGAAGATAAACATCCACCATCTCTGATATAGCAAAAGAAGCTAAAGTAAAATCAAAAACATCTTGTTGGTTTTCAGCATGTAAAACCACCATTCCGCAGTTCATAAGATACGATATTTCTACATTATCTGGTTGAATAGACAAAGGTGCATTTACGACCCTTGTAAGAACACCTAAAACAGCAGGTATTCTATGCCCTGGCCAAGATGCTATAGCTTCCAACCCTCTCAAAAGACCAGGACCAGATGTGGCTGTAAAAGCTCTAGCTCCGCCTCTTACAGCACCAGCTATAGCTGACATAGCTCCGTATTCTTCTTCAGCTCTATAATAATCTTTTAAATAGCCCTGAGCCCACAAATCACCTACCAAGTGCATTGTTTCCGATTGAGGTGTTATAGGATATGCTATTGCTATATCTACATTTGCCCTTTTAACAGCTTCTGCCATTGCTTGAGAGCCAGTTATAAACTTTCTCTCTCTTGGTGCTTCTAATAAAAGATAATCTGTTTCAACAACTTTTTGCTCTGGCATAATAAAAACCTCCAAAATTATTCAGTTTCTTCTACAGTTTCACCCTTCCTTGGGTGCAACAAGTAAGCGTAATCTCCATAATCTGCTATATTTAAAGTTTCAAAATGCTCTTTTGGTAAAGATGGATTCTCTGGTGGTAGCTTTGGCTCCCACTTTATACCAAGTTCTTCTCTTACCTTTATTACCATATCCCTAAGCTCTAATATCTTTTCAGCATGTACATCTCTTATAGACACCATAGCATCTTCATGGCCCATTTCCGCACAAAGGGCTATGGTAAAGCAGTTGGTACCTGCTCTTATCATTCTAAGAGATAAATTTGCATAGTGACAATGCACCCCTACAAATATACAAGCTTCTATTCTATTATGAAGTATCGTGAGATTTGGATGGTTAGGATTTATCTCAGCTTCTGGGTTTATTTTAGGATACTTTGGTCTATAGTCTGGCATGGGTATTATACGGCAATTTGGTATTTCTTTAGCAAGCTCTAACACTGCTTGAGCTTTTTCTATAGCTGATGCGTTGTATCCCCATAACACTAATGGTCCAGGAAATATGGTAGGATTTTTTCTTGTGAGCATTGCCAAAGCTGCTTCTCTCATGGCTGTTTCTTCGTCTACCCATTCACCGTACAAAAGAGCTTTACCTGGAGGGGTTATTTGAACACCTTCAAACACTGCAGGCGTAGGCACATAACCAGAGGGTCCTGGCGTGATAATTTTTGCCATAATATGGCTACCTCCTTGAGATGATGTTAAAAAGATATGCAAATAAATTTATTTGTCAAGATTATTACACATGATGAACAGCAATGATAAATTATACATTAGTATTATAAAATTGTATTTACTAACTTTCAAATACAAAAATTGTATTATAAAAAACTCAATAAATATTCATTTACATCATTTAATTTACATTTCAAGCGAGAGAGCTTTTAAACATTTCCAATTTAAACTCTAGATATCTAAGCCATTTTTCTAAGTTTTCTTTTGTTTTATTAGAAAGCGCTATTATATCTGCTTGTGGATTTACCTCTTTTACATAGTTTTTGGCTTTTTGCATATCAAAATCAAGGTATTGAAGCAAATCTGTCTTGGTTATCACCACCAAATTAGCGCTTTTAAACATAACTGGATATTTCACAGGCTTATCTTCTCCTTCGGTAGTGGAAAAAAGCACAACGTTCATATGGGCTCCTACATCGTAAGCGGCTGGGCATACCAAATTACCTACATTTTCTATAAAAACTATGTCTAAATCCTCTATGCCTAGGTTATGTATACCATCATGCACCATAAAAGCATCAAGATGACAAGCTTGTCCTGTGGTAATCTGATAGCTTTTTGCCCCTTTTGCTTTTATTCTCATAGCATCGTTGTTGGTTTCTAAATCTCCTTCTATAACACCTATTCTTATCTTATCTTTTAGCTCTTCTATAGTGGCCTCTAATAAAGATGTTTTGCCGGACCCAGGAGAACTCATCAAATTTATACAAAATACCCCATGCTCTTCAAAGTGTTTTCTGTTTGACATGGCCTGCTTGTCGTTTTTGTCTAGTATATTTTGAATTACCTCTACCACTTTTTTATCTTTTATTTCGTGCTCGTGATGGGTATGATGGTTGTGCTCTTCGTGATGGTGTTCTGTTATTGAACATCCGCAGTCTTTACACATGGCTTTCACCTCCTAAATTGTTTAGGTCTTTTAAAATATCTTTTAACTTTCTAACAGACTCTTCCATGTCTTCTTTTGGGGCTTGCAACATAAATGGAAATGAATTTATCTCTAAAATCTCAAGAATTGGCTTTTTATCAACATCATGAACTACCCCTAGCCAAACACCTATTAACGAGGTCTCTTTAAAGGTTATATACTCTCTTTTGGTTTTATACTCTATTTTTATACTACCCTCTCCTAAAACATCCAGCAAAAGCTCTTTATCCTCTTCGGAAAGAGGTATCTTGTTTGTATAAATGATATGGTTTTCTCCCGTTTTTATAAAATCTTCAAGGGCCTTTGTTATTTCATATAATATAGGTACAGCGTTCATCAGCATAAGATACCTCCATAAAATGCTTGTCCAAACGATATGCCACCATCACCGGTAGGAATTTTCTTGTTGTAAAACAAATTTACACCATCAACGGCTTTTAGCTTTTTCATCAGAGGTCTATTGTAAAACACTCCTCCAGCTACCACAACGTTTTTGGCTTTTAAAAGCCTAATAATAGACACAATAATTTCAAACAACGTGTTTATAAATTTAGAAGCCATCTTATCTATATCTTTTTCTTTAAATATATCTTCAAAAGATATGATTATTTCGTTGTTTGATATTTTAAAATCGTAATATTCTGCTGATTCCATATACTTATCTTCTACCATCATAGCCCCTTTTGCCTCGTAATCTACTTTTTTTATTAGTCCCATAAGATATGCTATCATATCAAAAAGCCTTCCTATAGATGATGTTTTTGCAGTGTTTATGTCATTTTTCCACATTTTATAAAGGGTTTTTAACTCTATTTCTTCAAAGCCAAGCTTTTCTATCAAAGGATGATTAAACGCTTTATCTTCTAAAAGCTCAAAAACTAAGCTTAGTACTATTCTTCTTGGGTCTTTTATCGCTGCTTCATTTCCAATGAGTTTGTAGGGTTTTATAAAAAATGCCCTTCTTAAGTCGTAAGCGTTACCTATAAAAAATTCACCTCCCCATATACTACCATCTTCCCCATACCCTGTACCATCCCATGCTATGCCCAATATCTCTTGGTCTGGAGAGATGCTATGCTCTGCTATTATTGATAATATGTGAGCCTTGTGATG
>JAGDWZ010000056.1:54172-67676 GCA_023269915.1 Hydrogenobaculum sp.
TTTAAAAATGCTTATTGTGCTTTTAAGAAAAGCTCCCATACCAAGAGATACAGCTTTTGCATGAGTATTTATATATATCGGCTTTGGAGCATAAGACCTTCCATACCTTATTATTGCAATTTCATCACCTATTAGCTTTACTACAGAATCATCTACAGGTCTTTTTATATCTCTGTTGTGCATAAAAAAGGTATCCGCTATGTCTTTTAGCTTGATTTTTGCCTCTTCGTTATCCTTGCAAATAGGGGTATCTGAAATGTTGCCAGAGGTAGCTATTATAGGAAAATCTATAAAATCAAAAAGCCTAAGATGTATGCCTGTGTATGCTAAAAACGCTCCTACGCTTGAGAGCCCCTTGCAAGCTTCTTCAAAGTATGGGTGTTTTCTTTTTATAAGTACTATAGGTTTTTGGACTGATGTTAAAGCCTTTATCTCATGCTCTGTAGGTTCTAAATATTTTAAAGCCTCTTCTAAAGATTTAAACATAACTGCAAAGGGTTTTGAAGAGCGCTTTTTTCTAAGTCTTAATTTTTTAACAGCTTCGTCATCCAAAGCGTTGCATATAAGATGAAATCCCCCAAGACCTTTTAGGGCGATAATCTTTGATTGTTTTAAATCTTGTGCCATTGTTTCAAATACGTTTTCTTTGTAAATATTGCCTTCTTTTTCATACCAATAGACTGGCCCACAGCTAGGACAGGATATCGCCTCTGCGTGAAAACGCCTATCTTCTTTGTTTTCATACTCTTTCCTACATTTTTCACACATAGTAAATATGTTCATGGTGGTGTTTTTTCTATCGTAGGGGATATCTAAAACTATGCTATACCTTGGGCCACAATTTGTGCAATTTATAAAAGGGTATTTGTACCTTCTATCACTTGGGTCGTTGAATTCTTTTAAACAATCTTCACAAAGACCCATATCCGGTGGTACGCTTGGATTTTTATCGCCAAAGGCTTCTGACTCTTCTATTTTAAAATCCTTAAAACCAACGTAATTAAGTGTATTTATGTTTATTTCCTCAATTTCTGAAAGAGGAGGTTTTTTGGCTTTTAGTATATTGATGAACTTGTCTATATCTACATTTTCTACTTCTATTATTACCCCGCTCGCAGTATTTGATACAAATCCTTTTGCGCCAAGAGACTTTGCTAAGTTGTAAACAAAGGGTCTAAAACCCACTCCTTGGACTGTACCTTTTACTAAAAGCCTAAAACGTTTTTTCATACTTCAAGCTCTAACGTCCTTAAAATAAGCTCATCACCTTTTTTAAGCTTAACCCTAAAAGAACCACAACAAGGACAAAGCATAGAGTATCTTTCCAAAGAAATTTCTTTTTTGCAATCTTCACAGTATATAACCGGCTTTTGAAATTCTAAAATAAGCTCTGCGTTGGATAAAATCGTATTTTCTTTAAAAGTGTCAAAAGCCATCTTCAAAAGATGAGGTTCCACCCCAGACACTTCGCCTATCACTACGTATATTTTTGATATAGAGCTTGCGTTGTAATCCCTTGCTATATCTTCCACTTGACCTATTAGGGCTTGGACTACTGAAAACTCGTGCATATTAGCATATCCTAGGAAGCATCTCGCCGGGAGCTTCCTCTAAATACCTTGTGCTTCCATAAAGAGTCTTTATATAGGCTCCTTCTTTACCCTCTTTTATAACCTCTCCTACAACTTTTGCGCTGTTGGTTAGTTTGTGGCTTTTAAGAATATTAAAAGCTTTTTCTACATCGTTTTTTGGTATAGCCATTATAAAAGTCCCCTCACAAGCCAAGGAGTATGGTTCTATACCAAGGATTTCACAAAAGCCTCTAACGGATGGCTCTATCGGTATATCTTCTTCGTTTAATAAAATCTCTACCTTTGAGCTTTTGGCAAACTCATTTACCACGCTTGCAAGACCGCCCCGTGTTAAATCTCTCATGGCATGAATTTCTATATCTTCATTCAAAAGAGGTTCTATAGCCTCCCACAACGATGCGCAGTCTGAATTTATGTCTATATCAAAGTCATTTCTATGAGCCATTATTACAGCACCGTGATTTCCTATAGGACCAGATACAATCAAAACATCGCCTTCTTTTAAGTTTGAAGAGGATATACCAATTTTAACGACTCTTCCTATGCCTGTAGCATTTATATATATCTTATCGCAAAAGCCTTTTGGAACTACCTTTGTGTCAGCCGTTATTAGTTTTATATCTGTTTTGCTAGCCTCTTCTTTTATAGAGATAACTATTTTTTCAAGCTCTTCAAAGGATAAACCCTCTTCTATAATAAAACCCATACTCATGTAAAGAGGCTTTGCACCCATGACTGATAAATCGTTTACTATACCAGCTACGCTTAGTTTTCCAATATCACCACCTTTAAAAAATATGGGGCTTACCGTAAAGCTATCCGTTGTAATTGCTACTTTACCTTCTAAGCTTAAAATAGTTGCATCTTCGTTTGTCAAAAGCTCGTTTTTAAGATGTTTTAAAAATATTTTATCTATCAACTCTCTCGTTTCTTTTGCTCCACCACCGTGAGAGAGTTTTACATACATAACTCTACCTCTTGGTACTTGTAATAGGCAGCACAAGCTCCTTCAGAGGATACCATGCAAGAGCCTATGGGATTTTCTGGTGTGCATATATTTCCAAAAAGCTTGCAGTCTATGGGTTTCGAAACACCAGTTATAACTTTTGGACATATACAAAGAGGATGCTCTTTTGAAGCTGGTAATTTCACATCAAAGACTTTTTCAGCATCAAACATCTCGTAATCATCGTTTATCTTAAGAGCGCTTTTTGAAAGTAGCCCTATCCCTCTCCAATTAAAGCTTTCCCTTACCATTAAGGTTTCTTCTATTAGCTTTTGAGCCTCTTTGTTGCCTTCTTCCGTAACAGCCCTTGTGTAGGCGTTTTCTACCTTTCTTTCACCTTTTATACGCTGGTCCAAAAGCATGTTTATGGCTTTTAATATATCAAAAGCCTCAAAACCAGATATAACGATTGGAATATCAAATTCTTCGTATATTTTCATACCAGTTATAACGCTCACATGGCCAGGTCCTATGATGCCATCTATGTGTGAAATACCAGAGTTTAGTATATATCTTATGGCTGGCAGTGTCATCACATGGTTTGATACTACAAAAAGATTTTTCAATTTGTGCTCCTTTGCTTTTTTAAGAAGCACTGACGTTGGTGGGGTGGTAGTTTCAAAGCCTATGGCAAAGAATACAACGTTTTTATTTGGATTTTGAAGAGCTATATCAAAAGCCTCCAAACAAGAATACAAACTTCTAACATCGCATCCTAAAGCCCTTATATCTAAAAGGGATTTCCTGTAAGAACCAGGCACTCTTAAAAGGTCTCCATAGGTGGTAAATATGGTGTTTGGGATTTTGGCAAGCTCTATGGCCAAATCTATCCTATCCATAGAAGCTACACACACAGGACATCCGGGACCGTGTATAAACTCTATGTACCCTTTTAAAAGTTTATCTATACCATATCTCATTATAGCGTGGGTATGTCCACCGCAAAATTCCATAACCTTTATAGGTTTCCCTAGCTTTTCTATTTTTTGTATAATCTTGTTTTTGGCTTTTAATATAACTTCCTTAGAGTTCAAATTCGTTTTCATAATCTAACGCCTCTTCAAAAAGCTTAAGACTCTCTAAGGCATCTTCTTCAGAAAGCACCTCTATGGCAAAACCCACATGTAAAAGCACGTAATCTCCAACGCTAGGCTTTGGATTTAATAGTTCCAAAGAAGCTTTTCTTCTGACACCCATTGTATCCACTATAGCTATGTTGTTATCTAATATCTCTACAATTTTGGATGGTATTGCAAGACACATAAAGTCCTCCTTAGGAAGGAATTTTCTCTAAGGCTTCTATGCCAATATGTTTTAACTCTTGTAAAACTGTTTTTACCAAATCTTCCATTCTTGAAGCGGTTTTCTCGTGAAGTTCCAAAGACACCTCAAAGCTAACTGGTTCTATACCCACAAGCACAAGGTTTTGTCTGACTGGCTTTCCTATTACCTCTAAAAGCGCCAACACTTCAGAAAAACCTACTTCATGAGCAGATAGTTTATGTTTTAAATAATATTTTTTCACCTCTTCGTTTTTAAAAGTGTATATAGTCCCAGGTGGCTTACCACCCATCACAGCGTCCACCACCACCAAATTATCAACACCGTCTTGCAACATATATAGTATTTCAAGGCCAAGAGTCCCAGCATCTATGATTTCTATAAAAGGATTGAAAGAATAGCGCCTTTCTATCTCTCTTACAACATGCACACCAATCCCCTCATCTTGCATAAGAATGTTGCCTATACCCATTAGTATCGTTCTCATACATCTGTTATATCCGCTGGTGTGTGTTCAAAAAATTTGTTGCCGTTTACCATGGAAGACACTTCACCATCTTTTTCTAATATATCTTCTCTTATTACCATATAAACGTGTATCACTACAAAAAGTATTATAAGCCAGGCTACTATATGGTGCCATCTATGGACTTGATATTCGCCTCCAAGGGCTGGTATTATCCATCCAAAAAGCTTATCCCAAAATCCACCTGGATTTGACCTTCCATACATGGCAAACCCAGTTATCACTTCAAATATCAAAAGTAAAAAAAGTCCAAAATAAGCGGTTCTTGCTAAAGGATTTCTTATATATGGTCTGTGGCTTTTAGTGATAAAAAGATAGTTTTTTAAAGTATCAAAAGCATTTTCCCAATAAGCTTTTGTCCAAAATTTAGGTATTATAAGCCTATCGGCTTTTCTAAAAGGTATTATGCTAAACCTTAGAATAAGGGCTGCGAGAAGGATATATCCAAAGCTAAAGTGTAAAAGTCTTATGTAGTTCATTGTAAGAGCGTGAAGGTCTCCAAAGGTGGCGCTATAGCCCACGTTTCCTATAAAAAACGGATTTCCTATGTATATGCCCGTTATAAACAAGACACTTATAGCCAAAGCCCATATCCAGTGAGCAATTCTCAAAGATGGGCTGAATAGATAATATTTTTTGATTTCGTTATTCATAACAAGCCCCTCCTATGTTAAAGTTGGTGATCTCTTTACCCTCTGTGTTGTAAACGTGAGTAGAGCAAGCAAGACATGGGTCAAAAGAGTGTACACTTCTTAATATCTCAAGAGGTTCTTTTGCAATAAGGACTATTGTATCTTGCATAGACCTTTCAAAAGCCCCTTGCTGACCCTTTTCATCTCTTGGAGAGCCGTTCCATGTGGTGGGTACCACCGCTTGATAGTTTTCTATCTTTCCATCTTTTATAATACACCAATGCCCTAAAGCACCCCTTGGAGCTTCAGCTATACCAACTCCCTTTGCTTCATTTGGCCACGTAGATGGTTCCCATTTTTCCATATTTGCTACAGATGTATCACCAGCTTTTATGTTGTCGTAGAGCTTTTTAAGAAAATAGTTGGATGCGTTGGCTCCAAGCTGACATTCTAATGCTCTTGCAGCGGTTCTTCCTACGGTGGTAGGCATCCATACGTGAGGTGGTAAGTTTAAAAGCTTTGAAACGAGATCTATTTGGTTTACTACCATTTCATCCATCCAAGATGGTTTTATATGCCCTTGTTTTACCGCTGTATAGACTATCATATACCTTGCCAAAGGTCCTACTTCCGCTGGTAAATTCTTCCATCTTGGTGATTTTATCCAAGAGTATTTGCCGTTTTCATTTAAATATTTCCAATGGGTTTTTGTACCTTCTTTTGGTCCTGTATAGTACGGGTCTGTGATGCCGTTCCAAGGATGAAGTCCCTCGCTGTTGTTTGGATATTGATACCAAGAGTGCGTAACCCATTCCTGAATAATATCTGGATTTGTTAAATCTTCGTTGGTAATAGGATAGTATTTGGCCTTTTCTACACCTTGGGCAAAGTTCTCCACCACGCCGTTTGAATGATACAAGATCTTTTTATGATAATCACCGTTTTTTATGCTTTTATAAGGTTCATCTGGATAATCACCATATCCTAACACCCTTTCTTTGGATAAACCTCCACCGTAAGTCCAGCCTTTTTGAACATATATTTGGCCTATAGCAAGAAGGTCTATCAGATAAAACAAGTTTGTAGCCTCAGCTTGGGTATAAACAGCATCTTCTACCACCGCCAAGCGCTCCATGTTTATGGGTGCGTTCATATCGTTCATGGATATAGAACAGTTCATACCACCCACTATGTAATGAGGATGAGGATTTTTACCACCAAATATCACGTGAGGTATAACAAGCTCTCTTTGAACATCCAACATATTTAGATAATGTGCTATGGCAATAAGATGGACTTCTGGTGGTAACATTTTATAATCTGGATGGTCCCACCAATTGGCGGCAAATATACCAAGTTGGCCGCTTTGCACGAGGTTTTTTATCTTATCTTGAAAAGTTTTAAAATAACCAGGTGTTGCTTTTGGAAATTTTCTTGGATAAGCATTGCCCCCAAGAAAATCCGTATATAAGGATATAATACCGCCGTAAGTTTGAAGTATTTGGTTTTGAAGAGCAGCCGTAGCCACTGGGTCTGCTTTTACAGCTTCTAAAGGAGATACCCAGTCAAGAGCGTGAAGGTGATAAAAGTGTACCAAATGGTCGTGTGCGTATAAGGTGCCAAGCATTATATTTCTTATGTAGTTTGCATTTTTTGGTATTTCTATATCAAGAGCATCTTCTATATTTCTTACAGAAGCTAAAGCGTGGATAGTGGTGCAAACTCCACATATACGCTGTGTAAAAGCCCACACTTCCCTTGGGTCTCTATTTCTTACTATAAGCTCAATACCCCGCCACATCGTACCTGCCGATACGGCGTTTGTTACTTTATGAGATTGTTCGTCCACTTCTATCTCTAGCCTTAAATGTCCTTCTATTCTAGAAACTGGGTCTATTACTACTCTTGTGCTCATAATCAATCCTCCTTCTTGCCAGAACGTATTTTACTTATTACACCGTGAGCTATTGCTCCTGCTGCCGCAGCACCTACTGCTACCGCACCTACTTTGTCTGCGTTTGACTCTGTACCTATAAAGGGTATGTTTTGCTCTCTACTATAAAAGTTTCCATTGTCCCAAAAGCCATCCGCCGAACATCCAATACACCCATGGCCAGATTGTATAGGATAAGAAAGGCCGTTGTACCATCTTAGATTTCCACAAGAGTTATACGTAGTAGGTCCCCTACATCCCATCTTGTAAAGACACCATCCTTTTTTAGCCCCCTCGTCATCAAATTGCTCTACATACATACCTTCGTTGAAAAATGGCCTTCTATAACACGTATCGTGTATCCTATTTCCGTAAAACATTTTTGGCCTTCCTTGAGAATCAAGCGGTGGTAATTTTCCAAAAAGCACCGTATACATGATAGTCCCAGTCATTACTTCTGGTATAGGTGGGCACCCGGGTATTTTTATTATGGGCTTATCCGTTATTACTTTGTGAATAGGTACAGCTGTGGTAGGATTTGGCTTTGCTGCCTGTACACAGCCCCAAGACGCACAAGAACCCCATGCTATAACAGCCTTCGCCCCTTCTGCCGCTTTCTTAAGTCCCTCTAAAAAAGGTTTACCCCCTACAACACAATACATGCCATCATCGCCAAGAGGCGGGTTTCCTTCCACTGCCAATATATATTCGCCGTGATACTTTTTCATTATATCGTCTTTATGCTTTTCCAAAGCTTCGCCTGCTGCCGCTGACAGCGTATCGTCATACTCTAAAGATATCATGGTAAGAAGCACATCAGAAGCAAGTGGCGTAGCAGACCTTATAAAAGACTCAGAGCAACAAGTACACTCAAGCCCATGCACCCATATTACAGGTACTCTCGGCTTGGTTTCCATAGCTTCCACTATTTTTGGTATCATTGCAGGTGGCAAGCCCATAAGACCAGTGATAACTGCTGAAAACTTAAGAAACTCCCTCCTGCTGACTCCATGTCTTTTAAGTGCTTCCCAAAAGGTCTCTTTCCCATCTATCATAAAAGCCTCCTTATGAATAAACATTCATTAATTATGCTAACACTTTAGATGTTGATTGTCAATGATTTCTTTTTATAAAAGCCATAAAACATATTTATAGGTTTATAGCGAAGATATTATTAGACAAAAACTTTTAAAACCTTTTTAAATATCTGATTATATAAGTGTATTATAAATATTTTTATATTTATGATACGCCTTAGCTCATACAACAAAACAAAAAATAGGTCTATAATAGGTAGAAACTTTATAAAGTGGAGGACACATGACAAATATATCAGTAAAAACAAAGCTATACATCTTGGGTGCAAAGTGATTATCTTTGATGTTGCAATCGGTACTATGGTTTTCTACGATACTCACAAAGCAGTGGTTCAAATGAATCAAGAAATGCTTATATACACCATTTGGTTATAGATATGTCAGGCTTGTTGAGTAACATAAGAGAGCATATACACTACGCTTGTTTATTTTACAACGAAAGCGCCAAAACCAATAAGTTTTACAACGAAGTACATATGTCTGCCAACGCTTATAAGACATACATAAATGATAATTTTAGACTTATCGTAGAAAAAATATTGGATAATCAAGAGAGTGCTTACCTTTACAAAGAGCAATTTACCAAATCTTTAACAAAACTACAAACATTATCTAAAAAACTACCTAGGGATACAATAGATAAACTGGAAGTTAATATCAAGAGGATGGGTAGTCTTGATTTTGCCAAAAACGCAGAAACAAATGCCGTTGGAGACAATGTAAGATCCATATTGGTGGTTTATGAATATTGTAAAGATATAGAAAATTATACTTCAAGGGCACAAGAAGCATATCAATCTATATCTTCTATCATAGAAGAGTTTTCAGCTACTGCAAAATCTTTGGTGGATGTGGCTCAGAAGCTTAAAATAGAAGTTTCTAAGTTTAAGTTTTAGGATTTTAGTATGAAAAAGGTTATTTTTGCTTTAGCTTTTTGTCTTATGGTACCTAACTCTTACGGTGTTTTATTAAAAGCCTCAAACGATAAATTTGCAGATGTAGGGTTAAAGCTTTCTATATGGGCTCAGGACAATGGAAAAGTGACCACCAACGATCATAAAAGCGTAAATTTCTCGGTGGAGAACGCAAGGCTTTATTTTGCAGGACAGATTAACCCAGTGGTGCAGTTTGGTGCAAATATAGACTTTTCCGATAACAACGTTTTGACACCAGATGGGTCTGCAAGGTCTCACGATAAAATGCAGTATACCATAGTAAAAGATGCCTTTATTAATTTTAAATTTAAGAAGTCTTTTCAAGTTACTACTGGCCTTTTCTTAGACCCCTGGTCAAGGATACCTTTGGAAGATTTGTACTCTTTTATAGTGCCCATAGAAGATTACAACCCAGGGGTATCTGAGATAAATGTAGATGGCGCTAGGCTTTTACAAACAAAGTATGCTGTAAACCCAAATTACCTTAACTATGATGGTGTTTATAAGTTTAAGCCTTTTATAAAACCCCTTGTGCCTTTGACGTTTGGTTCCGATGTAGGAAACGCTTTTAGAGATACAGGTATAGCCATATGGGGTGATGTAGCAAAACATACGGCACTGAAATACTATATTATGGTAGGTAATGGAAGATACGACTATCAATATGGCTCAAACGCCAAAAGCAATCTAAAATACGGTTTTAGAATAGAACTTACGCCTACGTTTTTAGGCTATAAAGGAGAACCGGATTACGTAGACAAAGATACATTTTTTGGAAAAAGAAAAACCCTTACATTTTCTTTTGCTTACCAACAGCAAAAAATAGACTGCTCTAATGCGCTGACAAACATATGCAATGGTCAGACATCTTCTACCACGGCAAAAGCCTATACGTTTGACGTGCTTTGGGAACAAAAGTTTGGTGATTTTGTGCCAAACTTCCAAGCGGCATGGCTTCTCCAAAAAGATTTAGGCTTTTCAAAAGCAAATAACAATATATCACAACCAGAAGCAAAAGGATACTATATTCAAACACAGCTTTTATACGATAGATATGTCGACATAGGAAAACCAGCCCTTGTATTGAGATACGAAGAAGATGAAAATAAAAACTACTATATAAACCCTTCCAATCAAAATGATTTTATAAACACAAAAATATTTATGACAGATTTATTTTTAAACTACTATATAAAGGGTGAAAATGCAAATGTATCTCTTGGTGTTCAGTTTGTAAACCCAGATGCAAACCTTATAGATGTCACTTCAAACGGAGAAAATACGTTGAGGGCTTTTAACGATTGGTCTTTGGCTTTTAGAACGGTGTTTTAATATCACAATCTTTTTAAATCTATATTTGCCTCTTTTGTCTCTATCCTTATGAGCTTTGGAAAACCCTTTGAATAATGAGCACTATCATACCATATAACAACTCTTTTTACGTTGTGGCTGTTTTTTACCTTAAAAAAGTATATTTCATTTTGAACGTTTTCTTCTGGTATTATAAGTATGTTTCCAACTTTTATAGGATTTCCAAGCTCATAATTTGATTTTGTAAGCATAGATATAAAAACTGGTATCCAAGCTTTTTTCTTTAGTATTTCATCTTTGCTGTAAACACGCTTTTTACCGTTTACTTCTTCTTCCAATGTATAGTTATCGCCGTTTTCTACAAATTTAAATTTGTAGTTATAAAACATAGAAAACAAACCGCCAGTTTTACCTTCACATTCTAGGTTTTGTGGGCTTTTGATATCAACTTTTACAACACCAGCAGAAAAGCCTATAAAGTTTGTAGCATATTTAACAACGCTGTCTCCATAAGAAAAGCCCAAAAACAAAAGTAAAATTATAAAAACTCTCATCACAATCATCTAAATTCCATTATAATACTTTATAAAGTAGGTATTTAAAGCATATAAGCTATTATAAAATCATTAAGTTTCAGAAGTTATTTAGATTCCTTGTATAGCGCTTAGGTTTTTTTATATGTTACTAAGCACTTTCTTAAACTCTTCTAAAGATTCGACCTTCAAAGCTTTCTTTCTTAAATCCCTCAATATCTTTATATCTTTCACGTCTTTTAGCATATCTTCTATCTCACCAAGTTCTTCTACATCAAACCTAAGCTCTAAAATATCCAGTATAGACCTTCTGTCAGATTCTATCATCCCTTCCTCTAATCCCTTTTGCAATCCTTCTTGCAATCCTTCTTTAAAAAATGGGTCGTTTTCAATGATTTCTCTGGTTATAATCGCTGGCATACTTACCTCCTGCGAAAGCCTTATCTTTAATTTAGGATTTAGAGAATAAATTGTCAATGCTTCTTCTAAATATAGCCTTTGCTCTTGCTTTGGTAAAAATGGCAGTGTTTCTTTGAATTTTGTTAAAGTTTAGCACATCTTGACAAGTCTAACACGCACCACAAGTCTGCCACGGTTTACAAGTCTGCCACGCAATATAAGTCTACCACGGTTTTACACTTAACACCAAATTATAAACAACATTTGAATAAATGTGGATGTTTGTAGTACTTACGAACTTTTACAAAACCCTCTAAATTCCATTATAATAGTACTATGCCGATAGATGAAGCGTATAAAAATATGGACTTATCAAAGCTTTTAGAGTTTAGAAACTATGTTGAACCTATCATAAAAAAAGAGATAGAAAATGCCGATGAAGATGATTTGGAGTTTGGGTACTCTTTTGAAGAACCATTAGATGAAAAACTCTGGGAAAGCGCAATAGAGCAAAACAACTACTACGATGTAAAAACCGAAGTGTTGGAGCATCACGACGGGGTTTATCTAAAAAGCACTTTTATAAACGCTATAGAAAATATATCATCAGAGCGCTACGTAAATATAAGATCAAACGCCAAAATAGAAATCTCTTACAGATGCTTTATAGATGTAGATGGTATAAAAGCTATAATAGAAAAATCCAAAGACAAGTTTAAAATCACTTTAAAAAGTGGATGATTTATTTTTATCAGTAGGTGATTTATCGGCTGCTAACTACGTAGTAAATATTTTAAAACATCTTAAAGAAAAACCACAAGCTCTTAATATATCTGGCATCACAGATAAAAGAATGGAAGAACTCGGCGTAAAATCAGTAGCAAATATAAAAGATTTAAATTTGGTGGGCATAGTAGAAGTCCTTCCAAAGATTTTTAAAATAAAAAAAATAATGAAACGCTCTTTGGAAGCGGCCAACAATTCAAGATGGGTGATGCTTTGCGATGCTCCTGGGTTTAACTTCCGTCTTATGAAAAACCTAAAACACAACAACATAATATACTTTATATCTCCTCAAGTATGGGCTTGGAAACCCCAAAGGGTAAAGGAGATTGTAAATCACGTCAAACACCTTATAGTAATACTTCCTTTTGAGTTAGATATATATAAACCCTATGAAAATGAACATTTTAAAGTACATTATTTTGGTCATCCACTTCTTGATATTATAAAACCCTCAAGCGTCCAAAAAGAAAATATAATAGCGATGTTGCCTGGGTCTAGAAACTCTGAATTTAAAAGACATATCGGGCTTTTAGAAGAAGTAGCTTATTATATTTATAAAACTTTTCATATGAAAAGCCTAATACCTGTAGCAAGCACGGTAGATTATCCCATATACTCAAAAGATTATATAGAAACCACCATAGAAAGCTCTTTGGATGTGATGAAAAAAGCAAAGTTTGGCATTATAGCCTCTGGTACGGCATCGTTGGAAGCATCGCTCTTAGGACTACCTCATATAATATTTTATAGATTAAATCCAATAACGCTTAAAATAGCAAAGCGTCTTGTAAAATCAAAATACATAGGTCTTCCAAATATCATAATGGACAAAGAGATAATCCCAGAGCTAATCCAGCCTTCCAAAGAAGACATCATAAAAAAAGCATCTTATTATTTAGAAAATCCCAAAAACATAGAAGATATGAAAGAAAGTCTAAAGCTTTTAAGAGAAAGACTATACCCAGAAAACGCCACAGAAAAAATAGCAGACTTTATATACGATATAATAATCAAATCGGGGTAGCAGGACTCGAACCTGCGACATTCGGCTCCCAAAGCCGACGCTCTACCACCTGAGCCACACCCCGTAGTATATACATTATAGCACAAATTTTAATTTTGTAAAGAGGAAAATGAGGCTGGCATATCGTAAACATTTACCGTAAAGTGTTTATAACTTATATAGTCTTGAATGACAATATTTTATAAGAAATTATCAGTAAAGTTTTTCTCTATGCCAAGCACCTTTTTGGATATTAGGTTTGGATTTTCAAGTTCATAAACATATACGCTATCCTCTTGTCGGTTTATAACCTTATTTACTTGTGCCATACATTTTGCTAAATCACCTTTTGTTATGACGCCTTCAAACGTAGATAGCTGTGTCCAATAAAGATACTGTTTAAGTATCTTTCTTACTTTGTTAAGCCTTGTGTTGTCAGTTATATCGTAGGTTACTATTACAAACATCTA
>JAGDWZ010000003.1 GCA_023269915.1 Hydrogenobaculum sp.
ATAGATTCTTCTCTTAGACCTACTATCTCTACTTCTTCACCGGGTTTTAGCACACCTCTTTCTACCCTACCTGTGACCACAGTACCTCTACCTGATATGGTAAAGACGTCTTCTATAGGCATCAAGAACGGTTTATCTGTTTCTCTTTGAGGAGATGGTATGTATTCATCAAGAGCTTTCATGAGGTCTACTATTGCGTTGCACCATTTGTCTGGTTTGCCTTTGTCTAGTTCTTCCAAAGCTCCTAAAGCAGAACCTCTTATGATTGGCACGTCGTCACCTGGGAATTCATACTTGTTTAGAAGGTCTCTTACTTCTAACTCTACCAAGTCTAAAAGTTCTGGGTCATCTACCATATCGCATTTGTTCATGAACACCACTATGTAAGGGACGTTAACTTGTCTTGCTAGTAGTACGTGTTCTCTAGTTTGTGGCATTGGACCATCTGCTGCTGATACCACAAGTATTGCACCGTCCATTTGAGCGGCACCTGTAATCATGTTCTTTATGTAGTCTGCGTGCCCAGGACAGTCAACGTGAGCGTAGTGTCTTTTTGGAGTTTCGTATTCTACGTGAGTTATATTGATGGTGATACCTCTTTCTTTTTCTTCTGGTGCTTTGTCTATTTCCTCATAGCGATAGCATTTTGCCTTACCGCCTGGTAATACGCCAGCACCCAACACACATGTAATAGCAGAGGTCAAGGTAGATTTACCATGGTCAACGTGACCTATGGTACCTACGTTGATGTGCTCTTTCTCTCTAACAAACTTTTCCTTTGCCATAAAACACTAAACCCCCAAATAAATTTTAAAAAGCCCTAGACCGGACTTGAACCGGCGACCTCACCCTTACCAAGGGTGTGCTCTACCGACTGAGCTACCAGGGCTAAAACAGTCAAAAGCGGATGACGGGGCTCGAACCCGCAGCCTGCTGCTTGGAAGGCAGCTGCTCTACCATTGAGCTACATCCGCTAAGTGGTGGAGAGAGCAGGATTCGAACCTGCGAAGGGCGAAGCCCGAGGGATTTACAGTCCCTTGCCGTTGGCCGCTTGGCTATCTCTCCTACCGTATTAAATACCATATTATAACACTTTTCAAAAAATATTGCAAGTTTTTTTAGCTTTTAAAAACGTAGTCTTTTATTATACCACACATTATGCTAAAATGTAAAGGAAAAGAGGTGGCAAGATGAGGATAAAACCTATTATAAACAGTTTTGATTTGCAAAAAAGAGTATTAGAGCTCTCGAAAGAAATAGAAAAAGACTACGAAGAGCTATATATAATAGGGCTTTTAAACGGGGCTTTTATGTTTGTTGGAGATTTGGCGAGGCACATGAATAAAAACGTTTATATAGATTTTATGAAAGTAAGCTCCTATACAGGAGATAAGTCTTCTCATTTTAACGTAGTATGCGATATAAATATAAACATAAAAGACAAAGATGTAATAATTGTAGACGACATATTAGATACCGGAAAGACTTTATCAAAAGTAAAAGAGATAATACTATCTAAAAATCCTAAAAGCTTAAAACTTTGCACGCTTCTTGACAAACCTTCTAGAAGGGAGGTAGATATAAGAGCAGATTACGTCGGTTTTGAAATAGAAGATAGGTTTGTGGTAGGATATGGACTTGATTACAACGGATTTGGTAGAAATCTAAACTTTATAGCCGAAATAGAATTATGATTGAAGCTGTCTTTAAAAATCTATGTCCAAACTGCGGTGGTGATATAACATCTCATAGGCTTTCAAAGGGCCTTCCCTGTGAAAAATGCCTAAAAGAAGAAAAAGAAGATATATGTAGTGTTTTAGCTCATGGATTTTTAAAAGAATACTGCGACATAGACAAAGAACTAAATCGCTGGGAGGAATATTTTTACAAGCACACAAACCTAAAACCTTGGGCTTTACAAAAAACATGGGCAAAAAGGGTTTTCTTAAAAGAATCTTTTTCTTTGATAGCTCCCACCGGCATTGGCAAATCTTCTTTTGGAATATCTTTAGCAGGTTTCTTATCAAAAGAAAACAAAAAATCTTACATACTTGTGCCCACAAAACTCTTACTCAAACAAACCTTTGATAGACTCATCTCTTTTGGGGTTAAAGAAGAAGAGATACTCGTGTTTGGTCTTGATGCTAAAAAAGACAAAAATCTTTTAAAAGAAAAAAATTACAAGATACTTCTTACCACAAACATGTTTTTATACAAAAACGAAGAGCTTATACCAAAAGATTTTGATTTTATATTTGTAGATGATATAGACTCTTTCTTAAAAACTGCAAAAAATATAGACAAGCTCCTATCTGTAATGGGGTTTGAAAAAAGTATAATAGAAAAGACCTTTGAGCTTTTAAGATTAAAATCTTATTTTAGGAAAAATCAAGAGAAGATAAACACACTTTCGGAAGAGATAAAGACCTATTTAAACGGAGAAAAGCCGAAAACCGTTTTGGTGCTCGCTTCTGCTACATCAAAACCAAAATCAAAAAGGGTGCTTGTTTTTAAAGAGCTTCTTGGCTTTGAACTATCAACTCCAACAATATACCTTAGAAACATAGAAGATACATTTGACGATTTTTCAGATAAAAATCTAATAAACTACGCAAAGCTCTTTGGTAAAGGTGGGCTTGTTTTTGTCTCTTCGGAAAAAGGAAAAGAAGGCATAAAACATGTTTTAAAGCTTTTAGAAGAAAACGGCATAAAAGCTCTCTCTTACGAAGAGTTGAACGAAGAGAACTTAAACAAATATATATCTGGATATATAGATGTATTGGTAGGTATAGCTTCTTACAGAAACCCTTTGGCAAGGGGGTTAGACCTTCCTCATATAGTAAGATACGCTATATTTTACGGAGTACCAAAGATAGAAATAACGTTGAGCTTAGACTCTAACATCAGTCACATTCTTATGGGTCTTTTGTCTATAAAAAATATCCTTTTAAACACACCCTATTATAAAAAAACTACAGACCTCATCGAAAAGCTTAAAAAATATCAATATGTAAAAGAAGAAAATCCTACCATTATAAGCCTAAAACAAGAAGCTCAAGAACTTTTTAATCAAAAAGATATAATAGATAAAATAAAAACATCAGAAGATATAACGCTAAAAAAAGAAGATAACAAGTATTACCTTTTTGTACCAGATTTAACAGGATACATACAAGCAAGCGGTAGGACATCAAGGCTATACGCCGGTGGAGTAAGCAAAGGTCTTTCTTTAGTGCTCATAGACGATAAGGCAAGTTTCAAAGCTTTGGAGAAAAAACTCTCTTGGTTTTCCGAAATCCAATTTAAACCCATAAAAGATATAGATATACAAAGCATATTAAAAGCCATAGACAAAGATAGAGAAATTTTAAGAGCTTTTGTAAAAAAAGAAAAAACCATAACCCAGAAAGACATATTAAAGCCAACCCTCATAATAGTAGAATCTCCCACAAAGGCAAAAACCATATCTTCTTTCTTTGGAAAACCAGCTAGAAGGTTTTTAAACGATACAAGCTTTATGGAGTTTTCCACCGAACAAAGCTACGCCATCATTACAGCTTCCATAGGACACATATTAGACCTTGTTAAAAACGAAGGTTTTGACGGCACTATTTTAAAAGATGATAAAGTTATACCAATATATGAACCTTTAGAAGGAAAAGACAATCTTATAAAAAGCTTAAGGCTTGGAAGCATAGAAGTAGAGAAAATTCTTATAGCCACTGACCCAGATACAGAAGGAGAAAAAATAGCTTGGGATTTAAAAGAGGTTTTATCGGCTTTTTGCAAAGATATAAAAAGGATGGAGTTTCACGAAGTCACAAAAAAAGCCATCACAAACGCTATAGAAAATCCAAGAGACATAAAAGAACCTCTTGTAAAAGCCCAAATTTTAAGAAGAGTATCCGATAGATGGATAGGATTTGAATACTCAAAGCTAATACAAAAGCACTTTGGTAAAAACTGGCTATCCGCCGGAAGAGTGCAAACTCCTGTACTTGGCTGGATTATAGAAAGATACAACCTTCACAAAGAAAAAATCTACAAAGTTTTCTTAAAAGCAGAAGATAAAAATAGCTTAGCAGATACCATGGCAAACTTATCTATAAGCTTTGACTTTGAAACAAAAGACCAAGCAACATCTTTTTATAAAAGCGCTAATAAGCTTACCATAAAAACTATAAACAAAGAAGAAAAGTATTTAGAACCATTACCACCATACACCACTGACACGCTTTTAAAAGATGCTTCTGATAAACTAAGATTTTCTTTGCAAGAGACTATGGACTTAGCTCAAGGGCTTTTTGAGATGGGCTTTATCACATATCACAGGACAGATTCTATACATGTATCAGAAGTTGGTGTATATATTGCAAGAACATTTTTAGAAGATAGATTTGGAAAAGAGTACTTTAGACCAAGGACTTGGTCAAAAGAAGGTACCCACGAATGCATAAGACCAACAAAGACTATCCCACCAGAAGACCTTGAAACCCTAGACGCATATCAAAACAGTTTTTCATCTAGCCTCACAAAGAAACACATAAAGCTTTACAAACTTATCTTTGATAGGTTTATGGCTTCTTTTATGAGGCCCGCAAAAGTTTTAGAGAAAAAAATAGTTTTAAGCGTAGAAAGTTTAGAAAAAGAGATAGAAATCATCGAAGAAATTTTAGAAAATGGATGGAATTTGATAACACCTTTAAAAACTACAAAACTACAAGATGGTATTTATGATATAAAAGAAAAAGATGTAAAGACATTTCCAAAAGCCCCTCTTTACACCCAAGGAGAACTCGTAAAAGAGATGAAAGAAAGAGGCATAGGAAGACCTTCCACATATGCAATCATAGTCTCTAAGCTTTTAGAAAGAAAATATGTAATAGAGAAAGAATCAAAGCTTATACCTACTAAGCTCGGCATAGAAGTATATAACTTCCTAAAACAAAGTAAAGAGCTTTCTTATTTGGTATCTGAAGAATTTACCAGAGAGTTAGAACACAAAATGGATATAATAAGCGAGAAGGAAGAAGAAGATTATAAAGAGGTACTAAAAATACTTTATAGTCATCTATTAAAAATTTCTTATAATCAATAGAGTATGGTAGATACAGAAAGAAACTTAAGATTTTTAAGATTTTTACAAAATGAAGGGCTCATAGATGATTCCATTGTTCAGGATTTAAAAAATAAAGATATAGATATAGTAAGTTATCTTGTAGAAACTAAAAAAATAACCGAGCAAGATCTCCTTAACGCATATTCAAAAATGTTTAGGCTTGTCGATAAAAACGGGACCATAGTAAATGTTGATAAAATAGATAAAAACCTTGTAAACTTGTTCCCTCATGATTTTATAGTAAAAAATAAAATAATACCTATTTCTATGTCCGATAATACCATAACAGTTGCCACATATTTACCATATATAGATGAAAATCAAATAAAGTACATTACCAAAAGACAAAATGTAATAATTTGGCATTCGACGCCATCAAAGATAAAAAGCGTGATAGATAGTATTATTCAAAGTTCTGGAACTATAGACTTAAGCACAGAAGAAGTATATATAGAAGTACAACAAGAATACGATATTAACATAGAAAAGTTAGCAGAACAATCAAACGAAAGTGCAATCGTAAAGTTGGCCGATTCCATACTTTATAGAGCTGTTAGAGATGGTGCTTCTGATATACATATAGAACCCCAGGAAAAAGAAATAGTTTTAAGATTTAGAATAGATGGAATGCTAAAAAAAATGGACATTTATCCAACAAATATAAAAGAAGCTCTTGTATCTAGGTTTAAAATACTAGCAAACCTCGATATATCAGAAAGAAGAAAACCCCAAGACGGAGTCATAAAAGTAAGGATATCAAACAAAAAGGTTCAGCTTAGAGTATCAACGCTTCCTACAATATTCGGTGAAAAAATAGTCATGAGGGTGCAATTCCCAGATGAGTTTTCGACTTTAAAATTGGAGCTTCTTGGTTTTGAAGAAGATGAAGTAGCCAAACTAAGGGAAACTTACAGCAAGCCCTATGGAATAATACTTGTAGTAGGACCTACCGGAAGCGGGAAAACCACCACCCTTTATTCTATACTTCAAGAGTTAAACAAAGAAGAAGTTAATATAGTTACAGCCGAAGACCCTGTGGAAATAAACATACCAGGTCTTAATCAGGTGCAAATAGATGAAAAAGCTGGAAGGACTTTTGAAGCAGTGTTACGATCGTTTCTAAGACAAGACCCAGATATAATGTTGATAGGCGAGATAAGAGATGCCATCACCGCCGAGATTGCTATAAAATCATCCCTCACTGGGCATTTGGTACTATCAACTCTACACGTCAACGACGCACCGAGCACAATAGCAAGGCTTATGGACATGGGTATAGAACCTTTTCTAATATCTTCTTCACTTCTTGCAATATCTGCTCAAAGGCTTGTTAGAAAGTTATGCCCGCACTGCAAAGTACCGTATGAACCCACAAAAGAAAAAAGAGAATACTATGGCATCACCGCTGATATAATATATAAAGCAAACAAACAAGGTTGCGAACATTGCAACCATTTGGGTTACAAAGGAAGAACCGTCATAGCAGAACTCATGTTTGTAGATAACGAAATAAGAGAAGCTATAAACCAAAGGAAAGCCACAAAAGAAATAAGGGAGCTGGCTGTTAAAAAGGGTATGAAGACGTTGTTTCAGTCTGGTATAATAAAAGTAAACAAAGGAATTACATCTTTAGAAGAGGTATTAAGAGTATCTATACAAGATTAGTATCTATACAAGATTAAGATAAGGAGGAGCTTATGCAGCTTGATATAGGAACGTTGACAGAAATACTTGTAAAAAATAAAGGAAGCGATATTCATATAGTAGCAGGCTCTAAACCTGCCATAAGAGTAGACGGCAAAATAAGATTTTTAGAAGAGTACGACATACTTACCCCTGAAGATACACAAACTTTGGCCTACGGCATCATGCTTGACAAATATAAAAAAGTATTTGAAGAAAAAAATGCAGTAGATTTTTCAATAGGTATTTATAGTTTAGGCAGATTTCGTGTAAATGTGTTTAGACAAAGAGACTCCGTAAGCATGGTTCTAAGATACTTATCTAGCGAGATAAAAGATATCACAAAATTAGGATTAGATGAGAAGGTGTTAGAACTTACAAAAAGAAGTATGGGGCTCGTGCTTGTGACAGGACCTACTGGTAGCGGTAAATCCACCACTTTGGCATCCATGATACAGTATATACTTGATAATGAGCCTGTGCATGTTATCACCGTAGAAGACCCTATAGAATATCTTTTTAAACATAGCAAAGGCATAGTAAATCAACGTGAATTAGGTCAAGATGTACCAAGCTTTTCTGATGCTTTAAGAAGCGCTTTAAGAGAAGACCCAGATGTAATACTAGTGGGAGAAATGAGGGATAGAGAAACTATAGAAATGGCTCTAAGGGCGGCAGAAACAGGACACTTGGTATTTGGAACGCTTCACACAAACACAGCCATATCCACTATAAATAGAATTGTAGATGTATTTAGCGCAGAGGAAAAAGATCAAATAAGAACGCAGCTTTCTATTTCCCTTCAAGGTATCATATCTCAAAGGCTTTTACCTAGAATAGGTGGTGGTAGAGTGTTGGCTTACGAGCTTTTAATACCAAATGCAGGCATAAGAAACTTGATAAAAGAAAACAAGCTACCACAAGCTTACGCTTTGATGCAATCAGGTCAAGCTCAAACTGGTATGCAAACCATGAATCAGCATTTGAAAAAACTATACGGTATGGGGCTTATAACCAAAGAAGATGCTCTAAAGTATAGCCCAGATCCAAAAGAACTTGCAAGGTTGATGGGCATAGCATATGAAGAACAATAAAGTCAAGTTCTTCTTTCTATGCTTTCTTCCAAAGATAGGTCATCTACATACTCTATCAGAGTACCAAACTGAATAGCGGTAGCTATGCGGGTAATTTTTACGTTATAGTGTTTTAGTATTTTCATAAGATAATTGGCAGTAGCCTCACCTTCTGGGTTTGGATTGGTAGCTATTATCACTTCTTTTGGGTTGTGTTTTTTTATTCTTTCTTTTAAAAGCTCTATACTCAAATCTTCTGGTGCTATACCTTCTAACGGGCTTATACGACCGCCCAAAATATGATATACGCCTTTAAATCGCTCGAGTTTTTCTATCTTATATGCATCCTGAGATTCTTCTACTACAGCTATATATTTTTTGCTTCTTTTTGGATTTGAACATATAGCACAAACCTCTTGGTCTGTAAGTATATTGCACTCTTTGCATTGTCTTATGGAAAAAAGACCCTCTAAGCTTTTTACTATACTCTCTTTTTTTATTTCATCTAACTTTAAAAAGCCGTATACAAACCTTGAGGCGTTTTTCTCACCATACCCAGGTATATACTTTATATCTTCTAAAGCCTTTAGAAGTTTTCTTGGTATAAAATCCTCAAAGGCCAAAAGGAAGACTCCCTAAGAATCTATCTTTCATGGCTTTTGTAAGATTTTCTTTCACCATATCTTGATATTCTTCTATGAGACTTTTTAAATCGTCTTTAAATTCTGCTATAGGTTTTAAAGACACATCTTCTGATATACTAAAATCCTTTATATTGCCAAGACCATCAAACTTTATGGTAATACCTGCTCGCTCTATCATATGCTCTTTGGAAGCAAGTTCGGCTTTTAATTTTTCATACTCTAACTCCAAGCTCTTAAGCTGCTTCATCATGCTTATTATATCCATAGCTAAAGATTATATCACAAAAATTTATAAAATTTGCACAATGCTTTATTATAATAATTTTTAAGGAGGTTTTTATGGAAAAATTTAGTTTCTGGGCTTTTGTGATAGCACCTATATTTATACCTATAGTATTTGGATTTATATACGTATTTACAAAGATGGAATGATATACATAAAGGTTCTAATAGGCATATTGTTAATAATGTTTTTACTGGGAGGATTTTTTATATTTAGTCTATATAAAGAGGAAAAATAATACAACGTATCTAATCTTGTTTTGTAATATAATATAACAGTATGCAAACGTTTTATAAAATAAAAAGATTTATAGCAAAGTCTATAACCCATAAGCTTGTATTTAGGCTACTTGCACTTATGATATCAACCGTCATTATAATGGAAGGTATATTCGCCATATCCTTCAGAGAACAGGGCATAAGATATGCATTGTCAAAAGCCAATACCGTAGCTGGTATTGTAAGAGATGGGTTGACGTCTTTGATGGTGATGGGTGTTATAAAAGATAGAGAATCCTACATCAAAAGGTTAGAACGAGTAAAAGGTATAACAAACATACATATAGTAAGAGGAGAAGCAGTAGACAAACAGTTTGGCCCAGGACTTCCAACGGAGCAACCCATAGACAACTTAGAAAAACTTGTGCTTTTAACAGGAAAGCCCATTTACAAAATATACGAAAGTCAATCAAAGGTCTTGGTTAGAGATATAATCCCATACAAAGCTTCAAACAAAGGTGTAGTAAACTGTCTGCAGTGTCATGAAGTTCAAAACGGTCAAGTACTAGGGGCTATAGATATAACACTGGATGTCACAGACATAAGATACAAAGCGTTTTTAGTGATGCTAACAACATTGTTGATATTCGTTGGCCTTTTTGGAGCTATATCTTATTCTATTTTCAGATTCTCAAAACCTTACATAGATATGTTTAATAAGCTCATAAAAAGCTTCGGACTATTACAAGAAGGTAGATTTGAAGAAGCTAAGATAAAGGATGCTAGTATATCAGAGAACAATGAACTAATAGACGAAGCTGGTAAGGTAGTAATATTTTTCAATAAAATGGTGGAGATACTGCACAGCGCTTTAAACAGCATACACCAAAAAGCTTTTATGCTCATAGGCTACGACGTCATAAATTCTGGCAACACCATAAAAGATACTGATAAAATAGTGACAGAGCTAGCAAACATATACAAATTCAAAAAGACTATAGAAAAAGACAGTTCTAAAGAAGATATATATGAAAGATTACGTTTAATACTAGAAAACTATATGGCATTAGATAAATTTAGCTTATACGAAGTAAACTACGATAAAATGAAGCTTATATTTGCAAATGGTGCAGAAAATTTATGGTGTAAAGAAGATATCCTAAAGGACAACAACTGTTGCAGAGCCTATAGGACTGGTGCAGACGTCGATAGCGATGAGTTTCCAAATGTATGCAAGTGTTTTATAAAAGAATACGATGAATTTCAAAAGCAAGAAAACGATTTAGAATATTACTGTATCCCCATATATTTAAATGGGCACGTACACAACGTATTACAGATCGTATACGAACACTACATGAAAGATTTTGTACATATGATAATACCTTATATAAAAGGATACATAGACGAAGCTATACCTGTTATGGAATCTAAGCTTTTAATGGAAAAGTTAAAAGAACAATCTATAAAAGACCAACTAACAGGCTTTTACAACAGAAGATATATAGAAGAAGCTATAGACCCTATACTAAACCATGCCAAGAGAAAAGGCGAAACCATTGGTATCTTATTACTGGATATAGACCACTTCAAAGAGGTAAACGATACATACGGACATGATGCTGGGGATTTAGTGTTGAAGTCTGTAGCCCAAGCTATAAAAGAGTCTATAAGAGAATCGGACATACCAATAAGATTTGGTGGTGAGGAGTTTTTGGTGCTTTTGACAAACATAAAACCAGGGGAAAGTGAGCAAATAGCAGAAAAAATAAGAAAAAACGTAGAGAATAGAGTTATATCTTTACCGAACAAAACCACCTTAAAAAAGACCATAAGCATAGGCATATCAGAAATACCTACAGATACGGATAAATTCTGGCAAGCGGTAAAATTTGCCGATGTAGCCCTTTACAAAGCAAAAGAATCTGGTAGAAACAAAGTGATAAGGTATCAAAAAGATATGTGGCAAGAAGAAGAATATTGATATAAAATATATCTAACTTTTATGGCTATAAATCCTAAAAAAGTAGAATTTGAAATATCAAGAATTGTAAAAGGAAAAGAAAAAGTTATAAGATACGTATTAGCTGCCTTTTTTGCAGGTGGACATATCCTTATAGAGGATGTGCCAGGAGTTGGCAAGACTACGTTGGCTATCTCTATGGCAAAAGCCATGTCTTTGACTTTTAATAGAATTCAGTTTACTTCCGATTTAATGCCCTCTGATATTGTAGGTTTATACATTTACGACGAAAAGAAAAAAGATTTTGTGTTTAGGCCAGGTCCAATATTTAGCAACATTATACTTGCAGATGAAATAAATAGAGCTACTCCAAAAACCCAAAGCGCATTGTTGGAAGCTATGGCAGAAAAAACCGTTAGCATAGATGGTAAAACCCATAAACTAGAGGATGTATTTTGTGTAATAGCTACTCAAAACCCTATGGATAGCTACGGTACTTTTGCATTACCAGAATCAGAGTTAGACAGATTTATGATAAAAATATCTATGGGATACCCATCTTACGAAGTGGAAAAGTCGATAGTTTTAAATGGAGACCCTGCCGAGAGACTACCAGATATCCAATCAGCCCTTACCAAACAAGATGTTTTAGATATCATGAAACATGTAAGACATATACACGTATCGGAAGAAGTGGCGGATATTTTGATGTTTATAGTACAAAAAACAAGAAATCACAAAGACGTATATGTAGGCGTATCTCCAAGAGGGGCCCTTCAAATGATAAACCTAGCAAAGTCTTACGCTTTTATGATGGATAGAGATTTTGTTACACCTTTTGATATAGTAGAACTAGCACCGATGGTTTTTGCCCATAGGATCTTAACAGATGACCCTTCCCAAAGAAAAAACTATATTATAATAGAAGAGATATTAAAAGAGGTCAAACTATGAAAACCTTTTACGGAATATTGTTTTTTGTGGTAGTAGCAATACTTGCCTATATCACATGGCTCAACAAAGACAGTCTATTTTCACTAAAGTTAAGCCCAGTAATAGACGGATATTATTATCATACCATTTATTATCCTATTGGGGTTTGGCTTACGGGTGCCCTTGTAATAGGTTTTATTATAGGATATATTTTAGGACTTTTAAAAAAATAGCATGGCAAACATAGTAGCGGCTATAGATATAGGTTCCTACAGCATAAGACTAGGTATAGCAAAAACAGAGCCTTTCGAAGTGCTTTTTGAAAAGGGTAACATAGTGGAAATAGGCACCGGCGTAAAAGAGACATCTGTTATAAAAGAAGAAAAAATAAAAGAAGCAATAGAAACATTAAAAGATTTTAAACATATCATAGATAGCTACAAAGCTTCAAGCATTGTTGCAGTAGGTACAGAAGCTCTTAGAAAAGCCAAAAACAAAGATGAATTTATCAAAAGGGTGAAAGAAGAAGTAGGTATAGAGGTAAAAATAATATCTGGTGAAGAAGAGGGCGAGCTTTCTTTTAAAGCTAGTGCTTTTTCTTTGGGATTAAAAAAAGACATAGTGGTAATAGACCAAGGGGGTGGCTCTACAGAGTTTGTGTATGGAAAAGGCTCTAAAATAGAATCGGTAAATTCACTTCCTTTTGGTATAGTAAACCTCACAGAAGAGTTTTTTAAGCATGACCCACCTACTGACCAAGAGATAAAAGCACTCTTTGATTTTCTTGATAAAAGCATAAAACAAATACTAAAACCAGTTGATACGGTAGTAGGCATAGGCGGTACCATCACCACAATAGCGGCTCTTCATTATCATGTTTATCCATACAACGGCAACATAATACACGGTAAAATTCTTTCTTTTGAAGCTTTAAAAAACTGGTTTTGGACATTGGCAAAAATACCCACAGAAGAAAGGAAAAAATACAAAGAGATAGAGGACAAAAGAGCAAAGGCTATAGTTTCAGGTATTGGTATTTTTTACAAAGTGTTGGAGCTTTTTGAAAAAGATTATCTTGTAATAAGCGATTTTGGCCTAAAACACGCTCTTCTTTTAAAAGCCGCAAGACTTATATAAATCAATCTTCGCTAAAACGCTCTTCTTTCCAAGGGTCTCCTATGTCGTGATATCCTCTTAGCTCCCAGAAGCCTTTTCTGTTTTCTCTCATAAACTCAAGAGCTTCTAAGTATTTGGCACTTTTCCAAGCATAAAGTGAAGGTATCACAAGCCTTATAGGAAAGCCGTGCCTTTTTGGTATGATTTCGCCGTTCATCTTATGAGCAAGTATAGAATTGTCATCATAAAGATAATCTATGGGAAAGTTGGTGGTATAACCCTCAAGACAGTGAGCCATCACGAACTTGGCTTCCTTTGTGGGTTTTACAAGCTCCAATATCTTTTTGGTCTTTACACCTTCCCAGACGATATCCTTTACGCTCCAAGTGGTAACACAGTGAAAATCCGCCACAACTTTATCGTTTGCCATGGATACGAACTCATCGTAAGTAAGCTCTAATGGATTTTCCACAAATCCAAAAAATCTCAACCTATATTTAGACAAATCTACATCTTTTATATCTCTTACTATGTCGTAAACTACAGGTTTTGAAATCCACTTTTGTCCTTTTGGCAATCTCTCTTTTTCCATAAGAAAAAATTTACATTATTAAATTTTATAAGCTATGACTAAGCCATTGGATTTTTAGCAGTGTTTTAGATTAGTTTGTTTATCTCTTCGTCAATATGTTTGTATATTTCTTCTATGTTGATGCCTAAACGTTCAATATCTGATTTTAACACTGCTGGGTCAAAATAGTGGTTTTTGGCATTTAAAAAAGAAAACCTTTTGTCTTGGTTTCTAAACATGGCTATCAAAGGCGTTGTAGAATAATTACCCTTTTTATCTTGCCATATCACGTATCCAACAAAAACATAAGGGCTGTCGTTTTTAATAAAGCCGCTAAAACCAAGTATATCGCTTATGGTATTTGGATAGTATCCAAGAATATATTCTCTTAAGTCTTTCAAAAACGGCGGAAAGTCTTGCAAATTGTCTTTTGGTTCTTTCTCTGCTAAGTCTTTTTCTTCGTGTTCTTCGTTAAAATCTTCATCTTGGTTAAACTTTATAACCTTTCCCATATCAAAACTCCAGCACGCTTGCTCCCCACGTAAGCCCACCACCCATCGCAGTCAAAAGGACTTTATCTTTTCTTTTTAATATACCTTTTTCAAAAGCCTCATACATAGCAATAGGTATAGAAGCAGCACTGGTGTTTGCATACTCTTCTATGTTTACATACACCTTTTTGGTAGGAATATTTAACTTTTGAGCCAAGGCATTTATGATACGTACGTTTGCTTGATGAGGTATTACAAGAGATATATCATCCACGCTTAAATTAGCTTTTTCTAAAGCCATCTTACAAGCAAGCTCCATATTTCTTACAGCGTATTTAAAGACTTCTTTGCCGTTCATTTTTATATAACCACACTTTTCAGCGTAAAGCAAGTCTTTGTACTTTCCATCAGAGAACATAACGCTTGAGAGTATATCTCCTTCGCCTTTTGTAATAACAGCGGCCCCAGCCCCATCTCCAAAGAGCACACAGGTACTCCTATCAGTCCAATCCACTATAGAAGATAGTTTTTCTGCTCCTATAAGAAGTATTGAATTTACATTTGAGCTTTCTATATAAGATTTTGCTATATCAAGTCCATACAAAAAACCACTACAAGCAGCAGAAATATCAAAGGCAAACCTTGATTTTATATGCTGTTGAATCACACAGGCTACAGAAGGAAAAAGCATTTCAGGGCTTAAAGTAGCCACTATTATAAGGTCTACTTCTTCTAAACCAGCTTTTTCAAGAGCCTTCTTTCCAGCCTTTATGGCCATATCGTATATAGATTCATCCTTTGCCACATGTCTTTTTTTTATACCAGTTCTTGTGGTAATCCACTCATCAGAGGTATCAATACTTTTTTCTAAATCGTGGTTGGTAATAATATGAGAAGGTACGTAAACGCCTATAGACTTTATAGATACGCCCATTATTGCTCCTTTAAAATAGGTTCTATATATTTTACAAAGTTTTCTTTCATTCTTTCGTTGAAGTGATGAGATAAAAATGCCCTAGCTATTTTAATAGCGTTTTTTATAGCTTTTGCGTTGGCTCTACCGTGTGTTATAATTACAGGTTTTTTGGCTCCTAAAAGAGGCGTACCGCCGTATTCTTCAAAATCTACTTTTTTCTTAAAAGCGTTTATAGCTGGCTTCATTAAAAAAGCCCCAAGCTTACTTATGCTTCTTTTCATAACCTCTTCTTTTATCATATCTATAAGAGCCATACCAAGACTCTCTGAAGCTTTTAAGACTATGTTTCCCACAAAACCATCACATACTATAACATCAAAAGTACCGTTGTATATGTCTCTACCCTCAGCATTTCCTTTGAAATTTAACTTTGTTTCTTTTAAAAGAGGAAATGTCTCTTTCACAAGCTCGTTGCCTTTTCCTTCCTCTTCGCCTATACTTAAAATACCTATGGTCGGGTTTTTTACTCCCAATATCTCCTCTGCATAAGTATGTCCTATAATGGCAAAATCAAGAAGATGTCTTGGCCTGCTATCTACATTTGCCCCTACATCCACCAATACCGTTTTCTTGCCAAGCTTGTTTGGAAGAGCCACCGCTATAGCAGGTCTTTCTAAAAATTCGGAAGCCCCTACCACAAACTTACCTACCGCTAGTACAGCACCAGTGTTGCCAGCAGATACAAGGGCATCCGCTTGATTTTCTCTTAAAAGCTTACCAGCTATATACAAGGATGAGTTTTTTCTTTTTAACACAGAAGAAGGGGATGAGTTCATCTCGATAGAATCTTCAGAGTTTACAATCTTTATATCTTCTCTTAATTTATATTTTTTTAATACTTGTCTTATGGTCTCTTCTTTACCTACAAAAAAAACTTCGCAGTCTAACTCCTCTAAAGCTAAGATACCGCCTTTTACTATCTCATCGGGGGCATAGTCTCCCCCCATACAGTCAAGCGCTATGCGAAAGCTTTCCATTTACAGCTTATACTTCTAATACCTGCTTATCTTTGTAATAACCGCAGTAAGGACAAGCTCTATGTGGTACTGCAAATTCTCCGCAGTTAGAACATTTGACCACGTTGAAAGATTTTAACTTTGCGAAGAAAGCTTGCGCCCTTCTTTGGTTTCTTCTCCAGCGAGAAGTCCTACGTTTTGGTACCGCCATTTTTTTCCTCCTTAGTTAGTAACTCTTTAAGTATAGCAAAACTTTTGCTTCCTTGCTCAACTTTTGATGGCAAACTACAAGATTCATGGCACAAGAGTTTGATGGGTATCGACCCTATAAGACTATCTAAAACAATCTCAGAAGGGTCAAACTCTTCTTGATTTATATAATAAGTGTAAAAATCCTCTTCTGTAAGCATATGAGATTTGGCATATGTTTCTAAGCTTTTGTCTAAAAGCTCGAAAACCTCATCTATTGCTACATCAAACTCAAATTCTTTAAGACAAACAGAGCATCTTGCTTTTATCTTTGCATCTAGTCTCATAGATAGCTCGTACCTCATATAACCTTTTGGTACGATGTTTATCTTCACATGCGATACAACATCAAGGACATCTTCATCTAAAGCTTCTTTCCAAAAATTTCTCTCTATATCTTCTTCAAACGAATAAATTTTTTGGCTTTTAAAAATATCTATAAGATTTAACAGCTCCATATCACTTACCCCACACTCTCGTAGAGAGATATCTATCCCCGCCGTCCGGAAACACGGTCACTATAAGCCCCTCTTCTAGTTCTTTAGCAAGTTTTATAGCTCCAGCCAAAGCTGCTCCTGAAGATTGGCCTACAAAAAGTCCTTCTTCTTTAGCTAGTCTTCTTGTAAGCTCGTAAGCTTCCTCTGTATCTACAAAGATTGTCCTGTCCAAAAACGTTTCATCAAAAATACCCGGTTTTATAGAAGACTCTATGTGTTTTAGACCTTCTATCCCGTGAAACGGGTAAGCCGGCTGTATACCTATAACCTCTATGTTTGGATTGTAAACCTTTAGCCTTCTTCCAGTACCCATTATAGTCCCGCCAGTTCCTATACCAGCTATAAAATGGGTGATCTGACCTTTTGTTTGATTGTATATCTCTATACCAGTAGAGTAAAAATGAGCTTGCCAGTTAGCTTGGTTGTTGTATTGATCAAGGTATACATACCTATCTGGATATTTTTTCACAAGGTCTCTAACGTATAAGATAGCTCCGTCCGTGCCTTCCAACGGGTCAGTGTAGTGGGTTACAGCTCCGTAAGCTTCCAATATCTTTTTTCTTTCCTCACTAACGTTTGATGGCATGGCAAGTTCTACCTTTATACCAAGGGAAGCTCCCACCATAGCAAGGGCTATACCGGTATTACCAGACGTAGCGTCTATTACAGCCTTATCTTTGCTTATAATGCCCTTTTTTATAGCGTTTAAAAACATTGAAAGAGCAGCCCTGTCTTTTACAGAACCTCCCGGGTTTGTAGATTCAAGCTTTGCATATATTTTCACGTTTGGATTTATATCAAAAGCCTCTAAAACTTTCTTTATCCTCACCAAAGGCGTATTACCTACAAGCTCCAAAGAGCTTTCCCTTGGTTTTAGATAAGGTTCATCGTGTTCTCCTAATACCCAAAATATACCTTCTAAATTCATACAATTTTTAAGCTTTTAAGATAATGCTCTATACCAGACTCCAAATCGTACTTTGGCTCATAGCCAAGCTTTTGTTTTATAGCGCTTA
>JAGDWZ010000054.1:0-4100 GCA_023269915.1 Hydrogenobaculum sp.
AAAAACATCCTCACTATGCTATAATACTCTAAAATGAAGTGCCCAGATACAGTGCTTGGGAAATACATCATAAAACCAGTTTGGTTTGGGATAAGAGGGGTTTTTAGAAGTGTGTTTAAAATCAGGGCTTTTAATATAGAAAATATAGAAGGCTTAGAAGGGGCAATTTTTGCATCAAACCATAGGTCTCACTTAGACCCGCCGGTGCTAAACTCTTTGGTGAAAGAACCGCTTTATTTTATTGCAAAAAAAGAGCTTTTTGAAGCACCTGTTATAGGATTTTTATACAATCATATGAGGGCTATACCGGTGCAAAGGGGTTCTGGGGATTTTCAAGCTATTGAAAGAGCTATAGAGCTTTTAAACATGGGTTGCAACGTTTGTATATTCCCAGAAGGCAAGAGGGCTCCTGCTGGAGAGTTTTTGAAACCAAAAACTGGTGTTGGTATCTTAGTTGTAAAAACCAAAAAACCAGTAATACCAATTTACATCGAAAACACAGATGTAAACTTTCCGGTGGGGGCAAAGTATCCAGTGCTAAGAGCACCTATAAACGTATATTTTGGAAAACCTATACATTTTGGGGACTTAGAAGACAACATTCAAAATTACAAGCTTGTGGCAAACACCATAATGGAACACATAAAAGAGCTTGCTCATTGCAAGCCTACTTAAACTTCGGTAATCTCCAGTTGAGCATTATGGCAAGTATTCTTATGACAAAAACAGACACCACACAAACAACGGCAGAAAGTGTTATATTTTTGGAAAAGCTTATAGTAATATAAAAAAGCAGCGCTCCTATGATGCTACAGCTTGCGTAAAAATCGTCTTTTAAAACAGAAGGGATTTTACCAAGGAGTATATCGCTTATGACACCACCGCCTACCCCTGTAATAGTAGCAAGTATTACTATGCCAAAGATGTTTACATGAGCGTTGTATGCTATCATGGCACCGGTGGCACTAAAGGCTGATAGTCCTATGGCATCTGGGATAAGTATCAACATAGAGTTTTCTATACCCTCAAACTTATAAATGGATATCCCTATTAGAAGTCCAAAAATAGCAAATATCATATTTTCTTTGGATTTAAAAACTATTGGCATGGTGTTTATTATGACATCCCTTAATATACCACCTCCAAGGGCTGTAGTAATAGCTAAAACTGTTATACCAAGAAGGTCTAAACCCTCTTTTATGGCTTTTAAAGAACCAGATATGGAAAAAGCTACAATACCAAGAAGATTTATAAAAGAAAATATCTTCCAAAAACCAATCATGTTAGTATGTTGTTTTCTTCTATAAACCTTGCCATATCAAACAAAGCCCTATGAGCTTTTAAGAGTTTTTTATATTTTTTTGGAGCCTCTATGTCTGGTAAAAGCCCAAAAACTGGGTTCATAGGTTGAAGTTCCCCTTCTTTTGAGGTTATGTAATTTATAAGAGCCCCAAGCATCGTTGTTTTGGGCGGTATTAGTAGGTCTTTCCCTATTAGCTTTCTCCAAGCGTTTATCCCTGCCATTATACCGGTGGCAGAAGACGCCGAATACCCCTCTACTCCTGTTATCTGGCCAGCAAACAATATATTTGGATTTTCTTTTAATTCTAAAGTAGGTTTTAAAACTTTGTTAGATTGTAAAAACGTATTTCTATGCATAGAACCAAGTCTTGAAAAAACGGCGTTTCTAAGACAAGGTATAAGCCTAAACACCCTTACTTGTTCTTTGTAGGTGAGCTTGGTTTGAAAGCCTACCAAAGAAAGGGCTTCGCCTTCTTTTGTCTCTTTTCTAAGTTGGACTATAGCGTAAACGTCTTTTGATATATGGTGCTTTAAACCTTTTGGGCTCATTGGTCCAAAAACAAGGGTTTCATAACCTCTTTGGGCTATCTCTTCTATAGGAAGGCATCCTTCAAAGTGAACCACTCTTTCAAAATCTTTTGTTGGTACTTTTTCTGCTTTCAAAAGCTCGTTGTAAAATAAATCGTACTCTTCTTTAGTCATCGTGCAGTTAAAATAATCATCTCCCTTATCGTATCTAGAACCCCAAAATCCTTTTGAAAAATCCACACTTGAAGCTTCTACTATAGGTGCTATGGCATCGTAAAAATAAAGGTATTCATCTTTTATAAGGGTTTTTAGATAGTTGGAAAATTTTTCAGATGTAAGAGGTCCTGTGGCTACTATGTTTAACTCGTTTTCATTTAAACATTCTACTTCTTCTCTTATTATCTCTATATTTGGATGAGATATTAAGGTATTTGTTATAAAATCTGAAAATATGTTTCTATCTACTGCTAAAGCGCTTCCTGCTTTTACGTAAGAGTGTTTTGCGGCTTTTATTACAAGAGAGTTTAAGAGCTCCATTTCTTTTTTTAAAAGTCCAGCCCCCGTGGTAATTTCAAAGCTTCCTAAGGTGTTGCTACAAACAAGTTCTCCGAACTTGTCGGTATGATGGGCTTCTGTGGTTTTTATAGGTCTCATCTCAAAAAGTCTTACTTTTATACCTTTATTTGCTAAAAAATAGGCTGCTTCTACTCCAGCGAGCCCTGCTCCTATAACGTTTACTTTCATTTGATATATTTTAACAGGATTTTTTTAAAATCTTTTTATCATCTTAAAATCCCAAACATCTTGAAAATAAACTCCATGGTATTTTTGTTAAAAATTATTTCAAGAATAGCTAGTCCTATTATTATAAATCTTAACATCTTAAATTCGTAATGCATTTCTGTTTTTAATTCAACTTTAGTGGATTCTATCTTTTCGTCAAGCCTTTTTATTTCAGAGTAAAATTTTTCGTCAAGCCTTTTTATTTCAGAGTAAAACTCGCCCTTTGTCAATAGCTCATCTCTTATATCTTCTTTTACCTGTGATTTAATGACTCGCCTTTCCTCTTCTATGATATTTTCTATTATGGGTAAAATCTTTTTAGCTTTTTCCCTTCCAAACTCCCGTTCTAATAGCTCGTAAGCTTCTGCGGTTAATGCCATAAATCTATTATAAGCTTAATTGTTTAACTCTACTATAAATAATGTCATAGTAGGTTTTTATGCTAAAATAGTTGCTGTGAACGGTTTTTTAGATTTAAAAGCTTCAAAACTTTTTAAGCAGTTTATTGTGTTTTCTGAAAATATATTGAGCGAAAAAGGATATAGCTTTATAAAGCTTCCGGTTTTTGATAGCTTTTACAACCAAATGAGGACTACCACAAACTATCACGAGCTTATCACCATAAGGTCTTCAAAAGAGGTTTTTGTTTTAAGAAAAGATATGACCTATCAAGTGGCAAGCTATATAGCATCTTTAAAAGAAAGAAGCCTTCCTATAAGGATATACTACGAAGGAGAGGTGTTTTCTTGGGAAAACGAGATAAAATCAGATTATCAGCTTGGTTTAGAGTACATAGGTTACAAAGAAGACGAAGGTATATTTGAAATTGTGGATATAATCAATAAGCTTTTAAGCTTTTTTGATAAAGACGTGTTTATATATATAAACGATGAGGCTATTTTAAAGCATATTTTAAATACTTTTGACCAAAACAAGAAAGAAAGATTGGAGTATGCTCTTAGATATAAGAATTTAAACATACTATCAGAGTATTCTTTAGAGTGGCTTTTGTTAGAGGATGAGGATGTTTTGTTTGAAAAGCTTAACACTTTAAACGTTGATAGTCATAGATTAGAAAGGGTTTTTAGGCTTTTAAAAGAGAAATCTATAAATGTCAAGTTAGATGTTTCTGAGTTAAAATCTATTCCTTATTACGATGGGATAACGTTTTCTTTCTACTCACCAAACTATCCTTTTGCTATGGCTTCTGGTGGTGAATATAGGATTCTGAAAGATGTATATAAGCTTGATATAAAAGCCTGCGGTGGTGCTATATACCTTTCTTCAATATTGGAAAAACTATCTTGATATTGGCACTGTAAGATGTTCCAAGTTAAATACGTTGAAGGTAAGAAGCACATAGTTTATATACTGATTTCTGGTCCCGTCAAAATACTCTTGAAAAGAAAGCCCTATAGAGTAGCACTCTCCGTTGTAAGTTAAGTTTAAATATCTTGAAACATCGTGTCCGCTTATATCATCGTGGA
>JAGDWZ010000054.1:4200-17324 GCA_023269915.1 Hydrogenobaculum sp.
ACGTTTAGGTACTGATTTTCTTCTGGAAATTCGTTTTTGTTAAAATCGTAAAAACTATCTATGGTATAGGATATATTCTGAAAAGGTCTAAAAGTTATTGCGGCTCTTAGTGGTAGAAGTGGCTTATGTACTATTAGATTTGAGTTTTGATAGCTTGATGATGTGACAAAAGAGTTTAGTGAGCTAAGGTATGTGGGGAAAGCATACTCTTTTAAAAATGTATAGCCCTCTTCTAAGTATATGTTTGCAAAGTTAAAGCCTTTGTAAGTAAGGGCGTTGTTTATCTTAAAATCTATGTAATTTTGATTTGACTGATAATCTTTATAATCAAATACTGGATTGTTGGTGTTGTTTATAGGTTGATAGTTGTAAGAAAGCTCATAAAAGTTGTTTATATTTAGGCTTTTAATATTAAAATTTTTGTCAAAAAATGTTTTGTTTTGAAAAAGTATTTGATAAGCCGAAGATTTATATCCACTTTGGTTTAGACCGATGTATTTTGTGCCTAAAAAGTTTACGTTGGTACTGTTTGTAAAAGCCCCGAAATGAAGACTTTTTATGAGACTTGGGTTTAGGATAAGCCTATCTCCTTTTAATCCATCTTCTCTGTAAAAGTATGTATTCTGAGCGTTTATATTGTAGTAAATACCCTTAAAAAGCGGGTGGGTTTTCCACAAGAAATCTATCTCTGGGAGTCTTTGAAGCGTGTATGCGTTGGAGTTTGATGTGGTATCGTAGAAAAATTTAAAGCTTACATCTGCAAAAAAGTCTTTTGTGTTTTTTTCATAGTTTACATAAGAACTAAGATATGGTATCGTCCTTTGATTGGTTTTAAAGTACATATCTTGCATAAAGTAAGGGTCTGATATAGTATCCAGCTTAAAGTCAACTCCGTTGTATCTTCCAAAGATGTCTAGCCTGTATCTATTAGACCTAAACGTTGACAAATCCCTTCCTGTCCACCAGTCTCCGGGTGTGGATGGTTCTTTGAAGTAGTATATGTTGAAGTTTAAATAATCTTTTTTGGTAAAAGCTTGGCGGTATTGAAAAGATAAGCCTTTTCCTTCGTTGTTTCTATATTCTGGGGTTATGGTCATGTCTTTGTCTTGGGATAGTGCAAAATATATAGGTTGTTGGTATATGAATGTGTTGTAGGTGTTTGAGCCTATAAGAGGCGGAAGCAATCCACTTCTTCTTTTGCCCACGGGAAATATAGAATAGGGTATGTAAAGAAGTGGTAGCTTCTTATAGGCTAAAATATTTGAGTTTGCATATACGTATTTGTTTGTTACTTTTGCACTGAAAACGCAAAGGCGCAATTTTTTATCCTTTAATTTTCTATCTATCTTGCACGTGCTTACCACTCCTTTTTTAATGAAATAAATCTTGTTATCTTTTGTAATTTTATCTGCTACAAAATATATGTTGCGGTATTTGCCGTAAGCGTCTATAAAGTATCCCTGGTTTGTTTTTAAGTTTAAGAATCCCTTTTTGCCATGTACATCCTCTTGGTCAATTACGTTTACAAGATGAACATGCCCAATGAGGGTGATGGTTCTTGAGTTCTTGTCGTATATAGCTTTATCGCAGTATATAGTATAATTTTCATAGTATATTACCACGTCTTTTTTTGCAACTACTACGTTGTTTGGTTCTTTTATAAGAATATCCGATAAAATCTTCACTTCTTCATTTGAAAAAGATATGCCTATTGTTAAAAGCAAAAAAACTATTACATTCCTAAACTGGATAATATGTCCTCCGTTTCTTTCAAAGAGTTTGCTATAAAGTCTGGTCTAAAATCTGTTTTTTCTAGGTCTTCTTTTTTGTATTTGCCGGTGGTGATAAATATTGTTTTTATACCAAGGGCTTTTGCTCCCATTAAATCTGTGTAAAAATCATCGCTTATTATAACGCTTCTGCTATACTCATCCTTGTTTAAGGCTTTTGATAAGAAAAGCTCTGATGGTTTTCCCAAGTTTGGTAGAGGCTCTTTGTAATCTGTAGCGTTTGCAATCATAAAAGCCAAAGAACCAGACCCTTGAAAATAAAGTCCGTCAGAATCTTTTACAATTTTACTGTGATTTATGGGTATTATCTTAGCACCTTTTAGAAAAACGGCGGATATAGCTTTTTTTAGCTTTTCAAAGTTTAGATCTTTGTCTTGACCTACTATTACAGCGTCTACATTTATATCGTCTTTTATTTCTACATATTTTGATAAATAGTTTTTTAAAGAATTTGTGCCTATTACAAAGCAAGAGGATATGTTGTGCTCTTTAAGATATTCTGGGAGTATTTTAAGAGGTGTTAGTATATCTTTTTCTTCTACATTTAGTCCTTTTTCGTTTAATATATTTACTAGTTCTTCTGGAGGTCTTGTGGAGTTGTTTGATAGTATTTTAAAATCTTTGTTTTTTAAAAAGCCTAAAAACTCTTTAGAGTCCTCAAAAATGTTAAACTCTTTATCTTTTACCAAAACACCGTCCAAATCCACAAGTATTTTCATAGAAAATAGTTTACAATGTTTTTATGGAAATAGTGGATATTTTTTATAAAAGAGCAACTATGTTTTGGAAAAGTTTTTTAGGTTTGCTTTTCATATCTTATATAGCACTTTTGCTATCTTATTTTATAATAAAACTCCCTATAGCCCTTCCTTTTGAGATAAGGCTTTATTTAATTGGTGGAGAGATAACCCTTGGTATTATAGTGTTGTTTTTGTCTTATTTTGTAAAAAAACAATACCTTCCTGCGTCAGTTCATGAGCCTTACTGGAGTTATAAAGCCATAAAAGGCTATTTTTGGCCTTACACTATAGCCTCTGCTCCTTTTTTGTTTGCTGGTATATTTTATCTTTTGTTTGCTGATTTGATAAGTTTAAGCGTGGGTTTTTTTATAAGTTTTTTTATTATTTTCTATCAAAAGCCCAAAAAAGATGATATAATATACTAATATCAAGCTGGAGGTTTACTATGGATAGAAAAGCCATTGAAGAAAAGCTATACAAAGAAGATCATCATTATAGACATTTAAAGGATAAACATGATGAGCTAGATAAAGAAATAGCAAAAATGGAAAAGCACCATCCTATGACTTCTGATTTAGAACTTCAAATAGAGGCTCTCAAAAAAGAAAGGCTTAAATTAAAAGATGAAATGGAGTTAATTGTTGTAGAATACATCAAAAAACACGGAGAAGTAGCATGATTATCAAAGGTAAAATATGGAAGTTTAAAGACAACATTGATACAGACCAAATAATACCAGCTAGGTATTTGAATACATCAGACCCTTTAGAGCTTGCTTCTCATGTGATGGAAGACTCTGAAAAACCAAACTTTGCAAAAGAGCATCAAGAGGGGGATATTATAGTAGCTGGTAAAAACTTCGGCTCTGGCTCTTCTAGAGAACATGCTCCCATAGCTATAAAATATGCTGGTGTGCCAGTGGTGGTGGCAAAAAGCTTTGCAAGGATATTTTTTAGAAACGCTATAAACATAGGACTTCCAATAGTAGAATGTAAAGACGCTGTAGATGAAGCAGAAGACGGTGATATATTTGAGGTAGACCTTGAAAATGGCGTTGTTAGGAACCTTACCAAAAATAAAACTTACAACTCTACCAAATTTCCAGAAGAGCTTATGGCTATCTTAAAAGCTGGTGGATTGATGGAATATGCAAAATCAAGATTATCTTCTTAAATTAAAAGAACTTATAAAAAAGTACTCTCTTTTGGTGGCGGATGAGCCAAAGTTTAAGCTTGTTTCTGGGAAATTAAGTAGATATTATATAGACCTCAAACAGGTCACCTTTGACCCGGAAGGTATATATATTTTAGGCAATGTCTTATATGAGATGCTAAGACCCTTCAATGTAGATGCGGCTGGTGGACTTACTTTGGGAGCAGACCCTATGGCTTACGCCGTGGCTCTTATATCTTATCAAAATAAAAATCCTGTAAAACCTTTTGTGGTAAGAAAAGAACCAAAAGACCACGGCACTGGTAAGCAGATAGAGGGTAAGTTAGAAGGTGTTAAAAACGTAGCTATATTAGAAGATGTATCTACTACTGGTAGTTCTTCTTTAAAAGCTGCAAATGTATGCAAAAAAGCTTCTTTAAACGTAGTTGGTATATTTACAATTGTAGATAGAGAAGAAGGGGCAAGGGAAAATATAGAAAAGGAAGGTTTTAAATTCTATTCAGTGTTTAAATTATCAGAGCTTTTGTGAAAAAAAGATTAGACTTGCTTTTGGTAGAAAAGGGTATTGTTTCTACACGTGAAAAAGCTCAGGGCTTTATAATGGAGGGGAAGGTACTGGTAAACGGTAAGCCTATAACAAAAGCGGGGACTTTAATAAATGAAGATGCTAATTTAGAGCTTTTAGAAGAAGAAAAATTTGTATCAAGGGCAGGTTATAAGCTTGAAAACGCTGTAAAAGAGTTTGGTATAGATGTAAAGGACAAGATTTGTCTTGATATAGGCTCTTCTACAGGTGGGTTTACGGATTGTCTTTTGCAATACGGGGCAAAATGCGTATACGCGGTAGATGTTGGTCATCTTCAAATGCATGAAAAGTTGAGAAAAGATGAAAGGGTTTACCTTTATGAAGATACTGATATAAGAGTTTTTAAAAAACCAGAAGACGTTGATTTTGATATCATAACTGTGGATGTATCTTTTATATCGCTTACTAAAATAGGAGAGCATATTAAAAATTTTTGCAACGTAAATACGAAACTTCTTATGCTTGTAAAACCACAGTTTGAGCTATCTCCCAAATATCTTAAAAAAGGTATAGTAAAAGAAGAAAGTGCTAAAATGCTTGCTTTAAACAACGTAATACTTTATTTTGAATCTATGGGTTTTAAGCTTTTAACCTACATGAAAGCCCGTCCTAGAGGTACAAAAGGAAATGAAGAGTTTTTTACTTATTTCATAACAAAGGATTATAATATTTCAGAATGAAAAACATACTTTCTTTTTTAGGATTTTTTATAGTAGTTGTTTTTGTGCTTTTGGGAGTATATATATACAGTGTAAGCATAGGGCTTCCAGACGTAAGGGCTTTGGAAAATTGGCATCCACCAGAAGCTTCTATAGTTTATGATTCTACAGGTAAGGTGATAGGTACTATAGGGGCTCAAAATAGAATTTACGTAACTATAAACAAAATACCAAAAACTGTACAAGATGCTTTTGTTTCTGCTGAAGACAAGACGTTTTATCACAACATAGGTATAGACCCTTTAAGTATTCTAAGGGCTTTGGTGGTGGATATAGAAAAAGGAAGAGCCGTAGAAGGTGGAAGCACCATCACCCAACAACTAGCAAAAAATCTATTTCTTACTCCTAAAAAAACCATATCAAGAAAAATAAAAGAGGCAATACTAGCCATAGAAATAACGCATACTTTTCCTAAAAGCAAAATACTGGAAATGTATCTAAATCAAATTTATTTAGGGCATGGGGCTTTTGGCGTAGAAGCCGCATCAGAAACTTACTTTGGTAAACACGTTTGGCAATTAAGTCTTGACGAAGCTGCTCTTTTGGCTGGGCTTCCAAGGGCTCCTACAAAGTATGATCCTTATATAAACCCAAATTTGGCTCTTCAAAGAAGAAATTATGTGTTGTATAGAATGTATAAAGATGGCTATATTACGAAGGAAGAATACCTAAAAGCTTCGCAAAGACCTATAGTGCTTAACACCCATACAAATCCTATTACCAACAGCGATTATTTTGTAAGCTTTGTAAAAGACTATATGTATAGAAATTTCCCAGACCTTATATATCAGGGTGGATTAAAAATTTATACCACTTTAAATGAGACGCTTCAACAAGCGGCGGAAAATGCTGTTAGAAACCAAATATTATATATATCTAAATTAGAGCATTACCCAGTATTGCCATGGTCTATTGCGGATACTATAGCAAAGTTTAAAGCTCAAAAGATAGACCTTAAAAAGTCTAAATATTATATAGGTTTTGTTAAAAGCATAAAAAACGGCAAAGCAAATATAGATATAAACGGTACAGAAGTTAGCGCTAATATTTTTCCTGGTATAGACAGCGGTGAGTATGTGATGGTGGAATTGTTTAGTTCTCCCAATGGTTACAAAGCAAAAATAATACCTCAGCTTCAGTCAGCCCTTGTTAGTATGGATGTGCACAACGGGGCAATATTGGCCTTGGTGGGAGGCTACTCTTATCAACTTTCCTCTTACAATAGAGCTGTGTACGCCTTAAGGCAAACAGGTTCTGCTATAAAACCTATTGTTTACTTATCAGCTCTTATGAAAGGTTATACTCAAATCACTGAAATAGACGCCACGCCTCATGCTTACGAAGACCCATCTGCCCCAGGTGGATTTTGGACACCTAGAAATTATGAAGGAGAAAGTTTTACCACCATCACTTTAAGAAGAGCCTTAGCTTATAGCGTAAACACTGCAAGCGTCAATCTTTTGGCTCAAGTAGGTTTTGACCTTCCTATATCTTTGGCTGCTAAGGTTGGTATAAAATTACAACCTTACTATTCTATGGTGCTTGGTAGTACCAGCGTTACACCGCTTCAGCTTACAAATATGTTTCAGGCTTTTGCTAACTTAGGCACCTATTGTGAGCCGTATTTTATCACCAAGATAGTAAACTCACAAAATCAAGTAGTATATACAGGACATCCGGTATGCTACAACGTTTTTCCTGCCCCTTACGATAGGGTTTTGATATCTATGTTGGAGTATGTGGTAAAAGTAGGTACTGGTTATGCGGCTCACGTGCTTGGACCTTATATAGCTGGTAAGACAGGTACTACAAACCACTACGACGATGCTTGGTTTGAAGGTTTTTCTTCTGACGTGGTAACTGGTGTTTGGACTGGATTTGATATAAGAAAAAGAATAGGGTACAACATGGCTGGTGCTGCGGCATCGCTTCCTACTTGGATAAATTATATGAAAGTGGCTTTAAGTATGTATCCCGAAAAACCGTTTCCGCTTCCAGACGGTGTAGAGTATGTAGAGATAGATCCTAAGACGCATCTTAGAGCCACTTCTTCTTGTCCAGGGGAACCGATACTTTTTGTAAAAGGTACTGCTCCAAAAGAAACTTGTCAGAGTGGTCCTCCTCCAATACTTCAAAACCTAAACCCTAACCAAAGCGCAAATACTCCAAGCAACAGCGTATTACAACCTTTAAACAACGCCACCACACCTCCCAACCCATCTCAACCCACCGCTCCGCCTGCTACTCCTTCAAAAAGCCCGAAACCAAATAATCCAAGCAATCCAAACAGCATATTGCCCAAGGTAATTCAAGAGATAAACAAAGAGACTCATAAAATAGATAACGAAACGAAAAATATAGATAAGGAGCTAAACAATGCTCGCTAAGAGGATCATACCTTGCCTTGATATAAAAGATGGTAGAGTGGTAAAGGGTATAAATTTTGTAGACTTAAAAGACGCTGGAGATCCTGTAGAAAATGCCATAGTGTATGAAACTCAAAAAGCTGATGAGATAGTATTTTTAGATATTACAGCCTCTTACGAAAAAAGAGATACCGTGATAGACTTGGCAAGAAATGTTGCAGAAAGCATCTTTACGCCTTTTACCATAGGTGGTGGTATAAAAAGTTTAGAAGATATAAGAAAGCTTTTAGAAGCGGGAGCTGATAAAGTATCTATAAACTCAGCTGCCGTTAAAAATCCTCAACTTATCTACGAGAGTGCAAGGAAGTTTGGTTCTCAGTGTATAGTGGTGGCGATAGATGCAAAGCATTTAGAGGGCGATGTCTGGCATGTTTATATAAACGGTGGTAGAGTAAATACAAACCTAAATGCTATAGAATGGGCTAAGCAAGTGGAGTCTCTTGGGGCTGGTGAAATTTTATTAACCTCTATAGACAAAGACGGTACAAAATCCGGCTATGATATAAATCTTATAAATCTCATATCAAAAGCTGTAAACATACCTGTTATAGCTTCTGGTGGGGCTGGGGCCAAAGAACATTTTTTAGAAGCTTTTAAGATGACAGAGGTAAGCGCTTGTCTGGCGGCTTCTATATTTCATTTTAAAGAGATATCTATACCAGAGCTAAAATATTATTTGCAAGAAAACCATGTACATGTTAGAATATAGTTCACATAAAGGGTTGTAAGGAGGTGTTATGAAAAAGTTTTTTATATTAGGGATTTTGATGTTTGGTTTTTCTTATGGGGATTGTATAAAGATAACTACAGAGCATTTTAGCTATGGTCAGCATGTACCAGACTATACCACCGTCCAAACAATATGTCCCGCTTCCTCTGTTAAGAGTTTTTATACAAAAACTGATAATCAAGACGGTTTTATAAAGCTAAATTTGATTTCAAAAGGATGTATAAATATAGAAAAATCGCATTTCAAACAAGGTCAAAAGGTACCAAATTCCACCACCGAAGAGAAAATATGTAAATAAAACTAAGTTCTTATTGATACGAAAGCTTTTATAAACTCTTCGGCGTTTTTCAACTCTAGTTCCCTGTTCCAGATTTTCAGCTCTGCTCCAGATGTGCTTATAATAGCTATCTTTGCAAAGCCAAATATCCTACCCCATAAACTTTGTTTTAAAACTATGTTTGATATTTTGTCAAGGCTATAGTCAATGATGTTGTTGCCCCATGTCCCATATGCTAATATCAGTCTTTTGTTTGTAATGAGAAGTTTTGTGGTTTTTTTCAAAACATAAGGTTTTACCAATATAGATAAGCTAAAGCTTATTGCATATAAAAACGTTATTATAAAATATGAAAACTCTTTTTTTGTGATAAATACTAAAATACTTATAACTGTACCTATTACGCCAACGATTATCGATGTTATTATTTCTTTTATATATACCATCTCGCCTTCTGCTACGATATGTTCATCTTCTGTGAGGTATTTTTGAATGAGCTTTTGTTTGTCTCCTATTTTTATCTTTATGGTGTTTATAATTATTGTTAAAAGCCAGTAAAATATAAGTATGCCAAAGGCTAGTGATAGTATTGAATGCTGTTTTTCCATAAGACAATTTTATCACATGTTGTATCTTAAAGCACTAGCAAGTAGGATTATGCCAAGGCTCAGAAGTAAGTTTAATATGCCCAGTGCTCTTGTTATCTTTGTGTGTTTGCTGGAGTATTTGGCTTTTTTGCTAAAATAAAAATCGTGAAGTATTGATACGAGCACCACTAAAAAGAAAATGTGTACTTTTGTCTGTAGGGTTTTTTGATATATAGATTCTGGGTGAAAGAAGGAACTATATGGTATTGACAAAAAATGCATATTTAAAAGACCTGTTATAAATAGTACTGGAAGGCCTATCATGGTGCCTACAACGCTAAATCTCTTACCTATGTTTTGAAAAGCCTCATCTTTGAAAGGTGTTTTTCTTATGTAAGGGGAAGATATCAATACCATAAAAAGCATGCCACCTACCCATAAACAAGCAAAGGTTATATGGATAAAAAGCACCAAAACATTCATAAGTAAATAATAACTTATGTTATATAATAATTCTATGATTTATCTTTTAGCAGGAAACCCGGCCCTTATAGGCCGGCAGGTATGTATTTTATTGTTTTTGCTCTTCTTCTACGTTTACTTTTACACTAGCGTAGACATCGTTGTGAAGTCTTATTTTTACAGTATATAAGCCCAAATTTTTTATAGGTGAACTTATCATAACTTGTTTTCTATCTATGTTGAAACCCTTCTCGTTAAGAGCCTTTGCTATATCTGACGTAGTTATGGAGCCAAACAACTTTCCATTTTGACCTACTGGTTTTTTTATGGTTATTTCCACACCTTCTAATTTTTTAGCAAGCTCTTGGGCTTGGGCTCTTATTTTTTCTAGTTTTCTGGCTTTTTGAGAGAGAATATCTTTAATGTGTTTTATATTACCCTCTGTGGCTGGTATAGCTAGTTTTCTTGGTATAAGATAGTTGTTGGCGAAACCGTCTTTTACTGTTATTATATCTCCAAAGCTTCCGCGCCCTTCTAATTCTTCTACAAGTATAACCTTCATATCGTCCTCCTTATACTACTACGTAAGGTAGTAAAGCCAACTGCCTAGCCCTTTTTATTTCGTTGGCTAGCTTTCTCTGATGCTTGGCACATACAAATGTCATTCTTCTTGGAAGAATCTTGCCGTGCTCTGACATAAACTCTCTTAGCTCGTTGTAATTTTTGTAGTCTGGGTTTCTTTTTTCCATGCAAAACTTGCAAACTTTAGCTTTTTTCATCTTGGTTTCCATCATAACACACACTCCTTTTTAAAGTTTTTAAAATGGGACATCATCGTCATCTTCTAAGCTTTTTTCTATATCAGCTTTTATATCCTCTATGCCATTTACTTCTTCTTCGTTGTAAAAGCTTTCAGACACTTCCTCTGGCATGGGTTTGTTCTGAGCAGACTGAGGCCTTGCCACTATTCTTACGCTCTCAGCCACTATGCTTACTTTTGACATACTTTTGCCATCTTGAGAAGTCCACCTATCCTGAGATAGCCTACCTTCTACCAATATCATATACCCTTTTGACACTTGCGTAGACAACCTATCGGCTAAGACTCCGTAAGCTTTTACATCAAAGTAATGAGCTTCTTCCCTCCACTCGTTGTTTACCTTATAGCTTCTGTTGTAAGCCAAAGATAAATCCACAGTTTTGTTGCCAGATGGCAGTATTCTTAACTCTGGGTCTCTTGTAAGCCTTCCTATTATGATAACTTTGTTTATCATGTTTTACCCCTTAAGTCTTAAGAAGCTTTTTCTGATAAAGACGGCTCTTCTTTTGTTAGTATGTTTAACCATCTTATAACATCTTCGTTTATCTTGTAGTAAAAATCAAGCTCGTTGGGTAGCTGAGGATTGTCAGAGGCGATTTTGAAAAAATAATATCTTCCATGGCCAAAACCACTTATTTTGTAAGCTAAATTTTTGGTACCCCAATCCTCTTCTTTTACTATAGTACCACCCTTTTTGGCTATGAAGTCCTTAACTTCGTTTAGCTTAGTCCTATACTCATCCTCGGTAAGTGTGGGTTTAAACACTACCACACTTTCGTACATCCTATGTGCACGATAATGTCTTGAGCTCATGTTACCTCCTTAAAATTGATCAAAGTTTAACGCATTAAACAAATATTTTACCATAATTTTCTGTTTGTATATTATAAGTTTTGTATTTATACTCTCATGATATTTTCATTTAGAATAAGTATAATATAAGCTGTGAAATTTAGGGCTTTTAAGATAGCGATAAGGTACTTGCTTAGTTTTAAAGGAAGCACTTTTATTATTAGCTTCATATCTTTCCTTGGAATTGTGATAAGCACCGCTGGTATTCTTCTTACAAACGGGGTATTTGAAGGTTTTCAGGATAACCTTAGAATAAAGCTTCTTGGTTCTATGCCAAACATTATCTTAACATATATAGGGGATAATTCTAAAACAGATATACCAAAAGTTTTGAAGCTTTTAGAAAAAAACAACGATATAAAGCTTTTTTCTTACTTTAAGATATATCACGGGGCTATTCAAAGAGGGTCTTACATTAGTGCAGTAAATATAGATGCTATGGATTTTAACAACAAGAAAAACCTTGGATTTTTTTCAGATAAGATAAAGGGGACTCTGGATAAAAAAGGGGTAATACTAGGGAGTGATTTAGCGGCTATGCTTGGAGCTTCTTTGGGAGATTATGTAAGCATTATATCGCCGGTGGGTATTCAAACGCCTTTTGGTTATATGCCAAAAGTTCAAAACCTGCCGGTGGTGGGCACTCTTCATAGTGGTATATTTGATATTGATTATTCTACGGTGCTTATGGACAATGACCTTGCCGATAAGCTTTTTGTAAACAATCCGCCCACAAGGGTTGTTGAGATCAACTTAAAAAATCCTTTTGAGGCAAGCGCTTTTGCGAAAAGCCTAAAACCTATGGTAGGAGATAAGTTTGTCATTACAACCTGGATAGATATGAATAAACCGCTTTTTGAAGCCCTTCAAACCGAAGAAAGAGGTATATTTTTTGTGCTTACTCTTATGATAGTGGTGGCTTCTTTCAACATTACAAGTCTACTTTTTATAAAAGTAAAAGAGAAACTAAGAGATATCGCTATATTTAGAGTTTACGGTGAACCAAAAAGTTTTATTATGGCTATAGTGCTTATCCAAGGATTTTTGCTTAGTTTTATAGGGTTTTTGGTAGGTGTAGCGCTTTCTTTTGCTTTAGAGTTTTTCATAAACAAATTTAAACTAATACACGTGCAAAAAAGCATATACCTCATGTCCTATGTACCGGTTTCCATATCTTTTAAAGACATATTAGAGGTGTTTTTGCTCGTGATGTTTTTAAGCATGTTGGCTGGGTTTATACCATCTTTTTACGCCGTCAGAGAAAATATCGTAAGGATACTAAGAAATGACTGAAAGTGTTGTAGAGCTAAAAAACGTATCAAAAAGATACAAAGATACCGTTGTGTTTGAAAACTTAAACATATCCGTTAAAAAGGGTGAGTTTGTAGGTATCATGGGACCTTCAGGGTGCGGTAAATCCACAACTCTTCACATAATAGGTGGTATAGACAATCCTACGGAAGGAGAAGTTTATATAATGGGCGTAAAACACACCGATGAAAAAAAGATAGCAAAGTTAAGAAGAAAGTATATATCTTTTATCTTTCAATTTTACTATCTTTTGGAAGATTTTAACGTCTTAGAAAATGTGGCCTTGTTTGGAGATATGAAAAAATCTTTGGAGCTTTTGAAATTCTTAAGATTGGAACATAGGCTTCACCATAAACCCTATGAGCTTTCAGGTGGTGAACAGCAAAGGGTAGCCATAGCAAGAGCCCTTGTAAGAGAGCCTCAAATCCTTATAGCCGACGAGCCTACTGGAAATCTTGACTACAAAGAATCAAAGAAGATTTTCTCTTTATTAAAATCTCTAAACAAAGAATCAAATATAACAATAATAGTAGCCACCCACAACGAGGAGCTAAAACCTTTCTTTGACAGAATAATATATCTTGGATAAAAGGGGCCAAAGCCCCTATTTAATAAATATCTAAACTGTTAAAATCTCCATTCTAAAGCTAC
>JAGDWZ010000038.1:0-2282 GCA_023269915.1 Hydrogenobaculum sp.
CCACTTGAGCAAACTCATCGTTTGAAGCTTTTAGTAAGATAGCGTCAGCGTTATGACTTAGAATAAATAACCCACTCAATAAAAAAAGAGCACCTACTTTGTATCTCATAACTCTACCTCAAAAATTAAATTACAATTATTATATTTCCAAATAATAAAAAATTTGTAAATTTTAACTAATTACATTTTTTGCTAATATCCATCAATATAAAAAAAATAAAATTTAGTTAGTTTTTACAAACTAAATGCTTAAGATGAACCCATGTGGTTAAAAGCATGCCACTTTTTATAGCCTTTTCAATAGCTATTTGTCTTTACTTGCTTTATATGGCCGTTGTAACCTTTTAATACATATATATAGTAGGTCTCTATAGGTTTTCCTCTCCAATAGACTGTGTAAGTGGTTTGGTACAATATTTCTTTAAAACCAGATAAAACTTTGTTGTCTATTGGATGAACGCTTACAAAAATACCATCGTGCCCTATATAGTTTTTCATAAGAGGCTGCCAAAGGTAAAACTCGTTCATCCTAGTGCCTAAGTTTATGCAAAATACCTCTGGATGGTCTTTCATGTAAAAGGCAAGCTCTCCAGCTATTTGGTAATAATCGCTAAACACCAAATCCCCAGGTTTGTAAAATTTTGAAACAAAAGCCCCAAGCTTATCCCATCCTACTAAAAATTTTGTAGGGTCATGTATGGGCTTTAACACATTACCAAGTCCTATTACATCAAGTATCGGTGTAAACATCACAAGAATTGTTATAATCATAGAAAAACCTATGTAAAGCATCTTTTTTCTAAAAGCCTCAAAATATTTGGATATCAATATAAAAGCGCTAAAGTATGCAAAATCTGGCCAGTTGGCTTGGACATTTGTATTTATACTCAAAATGGCAAAAAATATCAAAATAGGCCAAGAAAGGATTATAAAATACATATCAACGTTATTTTTTTGTTTTAGGCTTTTAAAAGAAGCGTATAAAAATACAAAAAACCATACCACCGATAAAACCCCAATCTGCCCCCCTAAAAAGCTCAAAACTCTCAGCACTTTAACGCTTGCATCGTCCTCTACTCCCGCCAAAGCCCCCACATGCTTAAATCCATCAAAATGATGGAAGATATTCCATATTATTACCTGAATACCTATCAAAGTGGCTATAAAGATTGAAAGATAAGGTTTGAAGCTTTTAAGAGCGTCTTTTTTGTATAAAAAAGCGTATAAAAAACCAAGCACCAAGAAAACAGCGGTGTATTTTGCCAAAAAATCAAGCCCCGCAAATATACCAAGGTATATGTAATCTCTTAGCCTATTCTTGTGAAGGGCTTCATACATTGCTATGACACTTAGTCCCCAAAAAAACAAAAAGGGCGCATCGGTGGTCATCAGTATTGCATTTATGTTAAAACCTATTACGGTGTTTGGTATCACAGAAGACCAAAAAGCTGCTTTTTGACCGTATATTTTTTTAACAAAAAAATAAGAGAAGTTTAAGATTATAAAAGCAAACAAAATTGGCCATATTCTAACGGCCAAGTTGTTTATACCAAACAAATGCATCGTTATAAAGTTTAAATAGGCCACCAAAGGCGGTTTTGAATAGTAGCTAAAATCTATATGCCTAGCCCAGTCCCAATACTGAGCCTCTTCTGGGTCTAAGGATATAGGATAATAAAGCACATAAAGTACTCTAAAAATTAAAAAAAACACGTTTATCAAAAACACGTTTCTAAAATTCATCACAAACTATTATAGGGTAAAAGGCTGTTTTAACTGTGAAATAAAAGTATATGGCTTTTGGCATAGAAAAAATAAAAAAGTGAGCTTATATTAACTTTTATGAAAAAGGTATTGGTATTAGGCGGTGGTATAGCAGGGGTAGAAGCGGCTTCTTTGCTCAGCGAGTATGGTTTTGATGTGACGCTCGTTTCAAATAGAGATTATTATTATATATATCCGCTTGCCATATGGGTACCAGTGGAAAGGATAAATTTTAACAATATAAAACTAAACCTAAACAACCTTGCTCTTTTGCATAACTTTAGATTTATAAAAGATGAGGTTTTATCCATAAAAGCCAAAAACAAAGAAGTAATCTTAAAAGAAAACGGCACTTTAAAAGATTTTGATTATCTTGTAATAGCTATAGGTGGTTCTAAAGTAAATCCCAAAGGTATGGAATACGCTTACTCTATATGCTCAGAGCCCACTCAAGCCTTAGATTTAAAAGAAGCCATACAAAAACTTGTTTTAAAAGGCTCTGGTAAAATAGCTGTAGG
>JAGDWZ010000038.1:2382-8996 GCA_023269915.1 Hydrogenobaculum sp.
ATGCTAAAAAAGCTAAATATAAACATAAAAACCGGTAAAAAGATAAAAGAGTTTCAAAAAGACGGTGTAATATTAGAAGACGGAGAAAAGATAGAAGCTGATGTTATAGCTTTTATACCAGCCACCGATGGACACAAAGCCATTAAAGAATCAGATTTGCCCCAAAATGAAGCTGGTTTTATAAAAATAGATGAGACTACAAAAGTTTTAGACTTTGATTATGTTTATGCCATAGGTGACTCGGCGGCTTTAGAAGGACCTGATTGGAAGGCAAAGCAAGGACACTTAGCAGAAGCTATGGCAAGAGTATGTGCTTTTAACATAGCCCTAAAAGAAGGTAAAGAAAAAGGCACACCAAAATCCTACAAAGAACACCTTAGCATCATATGTCTTATGGATATGGGCACAAAAGGAGCAGGGCTTGTTTATAGAAACGATAAAAAAGCTATATTCTTACCAATGCCCGTAATAGGACATTACTTTAAAAGGCTTTGGGGAATGCACTTTAAGCTTGTAAAATTGAAAAAACTTCCAAAACTACCCTTTATAAACTACTAAAATGCTTTTTCACAAGCTCGTTAAACGTTTCTCCTCTATGCTTATAGTTTTCAAACATGTCAAAGGATGCACAAGCAGGAGAAAACAATATAGTATCACCCTTATTTGCCTCAGTTTTAGCTTTTATTAAAGCCTCTTCAAGACTATCCACTACATAAACTCTTAAAAACGATTCTATCTGATCTTTTATAAGGTTTTTATCCTTTCCATACAAAAATACTATCTTTATCTTGTCTTTGTAAATGTTAAGAGATGAAAAATCCCCACCTTTATCTATACCCCCAGCTATAAGAATAATAGGAGCTTTTGTGGATTCCAAAGCACTCATAAGAGCGTTTACGGTGGTGGATTTAGAGTCGTTGTATATATCTACACCATCAAAATTTCCAAGATATTGGTATCTAAAAGGAAGTCCTTCAAAAGTTTTAAGCTTTTCTTCTATTGTTTCTAAACTTATACCCATACTAAAAGCCACAAAACTAGCAACCGCAATGTTGTAAAGGTTATGAATACCCTTTAAAGAAGGATGATACACATCTTTTATAAACACCTCATCTTTGTAATATATGTCGTTTCCTATCACTTTCAAATCCCCAACCTCTCCAAAAAACGCTTTTTTAGCCAAGGAAGGTGTATCGCAAACAGGTTTTTGAGCGTTTAATATCAATATATCCTCTTGTGTTTGATTTTTAAATATCTTTTGCTTTGATAAAAGATAGTCTTCCATATCTTTGTGCCAATCAAGATGGTCTTTTGAGAAGTTAAGAAAAGCGCCAATGTTTGGTCTAAACATATCTAAGGTTTTTCCTTGAAAAGAAGATACTTCTAAGACCACTGGCTCTTCATCGTTTTCAAGCACCATTTCGCTAAAAGGGGTTCCAAAGTTTCCGCCTTCTCTTAAGCCAGTAAAATGATGTATGAGATGCACCGTAGTTGATTTGCCGTCTGTCCCAGTGATTGCTACTATATTCTTGCCTTTGTAAAATCTATAGGCTAATTCGGTTTCTCCTATTACTTCTTTTGAAGATTTTATAGCTTCTTGCCAAAGAGGATGAGAAGGTGGTATACCTGGTGATAAAACTACTGTATCTATCTCATTCCAAACATCTTTCCAAAGATTTTTATCTTCTTTATCGTCCCCTATATAAGATTTAAAGCCTTTTGCTTTTAAAAGATTAAAAGCTGCTAAACCGCTTCTTCCTTTTCCCCAAACAAGATAAGCCACTAACCTATCGTTAAATCCTTTTACCTATATAGATTTAGCATTGTAGCTGTTAGCTGTGGATTGTTTTGAAGGTTTTGATTGTTGTTTTGCTCGGTATTTTGGTTTTTGGCTTCGTTGTTTTTGCTAACAGCTGTGGCTTGAGCCGCGTTTTGATTGTTAGCTTGCTCGTTTACCTTGTTGTGGTGATGCACATTGTAAGCGTTATAAGCTCCAAGCGCATTTACATTTGCCATATCTTTATCCTCCTTAAAATAAAATATAATAATTATCTCAAATTTTGCAATGTTATATGATGCTTGACAATACCAAAAATAAAGAATATACTATAACATTTAACCTATGGAAGAAAAAGTAGCTGATGTTGTAAAAATTGCAAGAGAGTTTCATGCAAGAGGATGGCTTCCGGCCACTGCTGGCAATCTATCTGTAAGACTCGATGATAAAAGAGTATGTATTACCGCTTCTGGGACTCACAAAGGACATATAAGCGAAAAAGACTTTGTGATCGTAGATTATGAAGGCAATACGTTGGATGGTAAGAAAAAACCCTCCGCTGAGACGCTTCTTCATCTTGTGGTGTATAAAAACTTTTCCGATGTAAACGCGGTTTTTCACGTGCATACTATAAACTCTACCCTTGTTTCAAGGTTTTTAGAAGACAAAGTAATATTAAAAGATTATGAGCTTTTAAAAGCCTTTGATGGGATAGACACCCATGAAAGTGTTGTAGAAATACCTATTTTCCAAAATATGCAAGATATGAGAGGTTTATCTAATATACTACAAAAAGCCATAGACAAAAACGAAGTAAGATACGGATTTTTACTAAAATCCCACGGCATATACGCATGGGGTAAAGATGTAATGGATGCATACGTAAAGCTTGAAGCCCTTGATTTTTTGTTTGACTGTGAGCTAAGGAGTATGCATTTGCAAAGGAGTAGCCTATGAGTCATCTTGTGGTTTACGATGAGGTTGGCAACGTTTTAGAGCTTTTAAAAGAATACGAGACGATATCAAAAAAATTATCAGATTTAGGTGTAAGATTTGAAAGGTGGAAAGCTGACAACGAGCTTTCTTGGGATGCTGGACAAGAAGAGGTGGTAAAAGCTTATAAAGAGGATATAGATAGGATAATCGGAGAGTTTGGATTTAAATCTTTAGATGTGGTAAGCCTAACACCAGAAAATCCTAAAAAAGATGAGTTAAGAAACATGTTTTTAAAAGAGCACACTCACTCTGATTTTGAAGTAAGATTTTTTGTAGATGGAAGCGGTACTTTTTACCTTCATATAGATGACAAAGTTTATGTGGTGTTTTGTGAAAAAGGAGATTTTATAAGCGTCCCAGCCAACACAAAACATTGGTTTGACATGGGTTCAAAGCCATTTTTCAAAGCTATAAGGTTTTTCTTAATACCTGATGGGTGGGTAGCTCAGTTTACAGATTCTGACATATCTACAAAAATACCAGAGCACGACGAAATAGCTATTTTATGATAAAAGCAATACTTACAGATATTGAAGGCACTACATCTTCCATAAGCTATGTAAAAGAGGTGATGTTTGAATATTCAAAAATCCGTCTAAAAGATTATCTTCAAAAACACTGGGAAGAAGAGCACATAAAAAATATAATAAACTCACTATCTCAAAAGCTTGAAAAAAATATAGATTTAGAAAAAGCCGTTTTAGTTTTCAAAGATTTTATTGAAAAAGATGTAAAAGATACGCTTTTAAAAGAGCTCCAAGGACATATATGGGAAGAGGGTTTTAAAAGTGGTGAGCTAAAAGGTCATATATACGAAGACGCTTATCTTAAACTAAAAGAGCTAAAAGAAAAAGGTTATAAAATATTTGTATACTCTTCTGGGTCTATAAAAGCCCAAAAACTCTTTTTTGGATACTCTTTATATGGAGACATCACATATCTTTTTGATGGTTTTTTTGATACCACAATAGGCCCCAAAAAAGATAAAAACTCTTATATAAGAATAGCTTCAGCTACTGAAATAGAACCTCAAGCGTTTTTATTTTTATCCGATGTAAAAGATGAGATAAAAGCATCCAAAGAAGCAGGTATGAATGCTATTTTAGTATCAAGGGATAAACCCTGTGAAGAAAAAGATTGTATCAGAGATTTTAACGATATAAACCTTTAAAAGATTGACTTTAGGTCATAGCCAATTCGTAAAACTTCATGATTCTTTCCACTGATTTTAGGAGGTCGCTATCTAATAAATATTCATCTGATTCAAAAGCATTGTAATATTTAGGGATAAGTTCGTATATAGTTTCTTTTGAGCCAAATGTTTCTAAAAACATAAGCTTCGTTTTAGGTAATAAAATTTTGCAATATCTGTCCAAGATAAAACCTATATCATATAGATCTCTTGCTGCTATTCTACCGTTGAAAGCTTCTAGCTTTTGGATAGCAATATCGTCTATGTTGTATACCATAAGATTGTTTGTTATTTTTATAGCCTCTGTCACAGGTTCATAACCTCTTAAAGAGATTTCTATCTTAAGATTGGTCTCGTTATCTAAATTTATCATAAATCTTTTTGTCGTTTCAGTATCTTTTTTAACAGTTACATTTCCCAAAGACCTTAACATCTTTTCTAGACTTTCTGTATTTACTCTGTAACTTGCATCAAAATCTAAATCTTCAGAGAACCTATCAAGGTTGTAAAAAAACATCAGAGCGCTTCCACCTTTAAAAATTAGAGGTTTATCTGACAGTGTTTTTATTATCTCTTTCATTAGCTCTAATCTTTTCAAGCATTTTGATCCAAGCTTCTTTTCTAGCGAAGGATTTAGTTGTATATTCATATATACCACCATCGTTGTATTTTTTCCACTTTAAAAATAGCTCATAATCTTCTTCATTTTTTCTTAAATACGGCTCCAAGTATCTTTCTATAGCCTCTTTAATATCATTTTCTTCGTCATCGCTGAAATTTAAATCTTGAATTCTTTTTGTTGGCACAATGTTTTTATATTTTATAAGATACAAAATATAATCTAAAAACGCTCTTACTGGATTTGCTATTTCCCTATCTTCTTTTCTAACAATACCGTAATCTCCACACCATGTTCTTATTTCATCAGGATATACTTTGGTATAATCAAAATACACCGAATGCCAATCAGCTCCGTGATAGTTTAAAGCTTCTATGCCTGTAAAATACTTCATATACAATTTCACCATTCAGTTAAAGGCGTAGTATCGTTGATAGTTCTATTTTAAGAATATAGTCGTTTTTTGAGAAAAGTCAATGATTTATATCAATTCACTACCAATCGTTTAAACCTCTAACAAGTTGACTTTTTAAATGAGTATACTAAATTTTCTATATGCGAATAATTTTATTTTCCGGAAAAGGCGGTGTAGGAAAAACTACGGTATCGGCAGCTACCGGTTATAAGCTCTCTAAGATGGGCTATAAGACGATAGTGGTTTCTTTAGACCCAGCCCACAGCTTAGGAGATTCTTTTGATATACCAGATGAGCAAAAATATGCGGTTAAAGGCCTTCCGATTCAAATAAACGAAAATCTTTATATTCAAGAGATAGATATTCAAGAAGAAATAGATAGATACTGGGGAGACGTTTATAGATTTTTAGAGCTTCTTTTTAACACCACAGGACTTGACGGTGTTTTATCGGAAGAGCTCGCCATACTACCTGGCATGGAAGAAGTTACAAGCTTACTTTATGTAAATAAGTATTACAAAGATAGAGAATTTGATGTTTTAATACTAGACTTACCACCCACTGGAGAATCCTTGAGATTTGTTTCAATGCCAACTGTTCTGAAATGGTATATGAAGAGGATATTTAAAACAGAGCGTATGATTTTTAAAATGGCAAGACCTGTAGCAAAAAGGCTTACCGATGTCCCAATTCCAGATGACAACTATTTTCAAGCTTTAGAAAACTTTTATGAAAAGCTAAAAGGTGTTGATGAAATATTGATAGACCCAGATACTACATCCGTTAGAATAGTGGCAAACCCAGAAAAAATGGTGGTAAAAGAAAGTCAAAGGGCTTATATGTATTTTAACCTATTTGGTGTAAATGTAGATGCTGTCATAGTAAACAAAGTCCTTCCAAAAGACAAAGTGGCAGATTGTGAGTTTTTTAAAGAATGGGTAAAATCCCAGCAAAATTATCTTGAAGAGATAAAAGCTTTGTTTACACCTACTCCTATATTTGACGTACCCACTATGCAAGAAGAAGTATGCGGTTTGCAAAAGCTAGAAATGTTATCCGATTTAATATACAAAGATCAAAATCCTGCAGATATACTCTTTAAAGATAAACCCTTTGAGTTTTTACAATCAAACGGCAACTACACGTTGAGGTTAAGAGCCCCATACATAAGAAAAGACGCTATATCTGTAGTAAAAGGAGAAGATGAGATTATAGTAAGGGCTGGCAACTTCAAATCCCACGTCATGCTTCCAAGAAAGCTGAAAGATTATGAACCAATCAAAGCTAAATACGACGCTCCTTACCTATACGTAGACTTAGCCAAAAATAATTGAAAATTAACAAAAAGGTATTATACTAATCTTATGCAGGAAAAGGTTTTAGAAGCTGAAGAGGTGCCGGATGTATATCCTTTGCAATATAGGTTTGCAAAGCAGTATTTTGACAATATAGTATTAAGAAAACCATTCATACTGGATGTTCTTAAAAGCGTAAAAACACCAACCCTAGTAATAGATTTAGACAGAATAAAGAAAAGATTTTTGGAACTTCAAGAGGCGTTAAAAGAGGCAAAGATATACTATGCGGTAAAAGCAAACGACCATCAAGAGATACT
>JAGDWZ010000038.1:9096-13493 GCA_023269915.1 Hydrogenobaculum sp.
GGTATCAAGGCTTTTAGTATAGATTCCTATAAAGAGATAGACAAGTTAAAAAAAGTAGCCCCACGTTCAAGGGTCTACGTAAGGCTCATAGTACCAAACGAAGGAAGCGATTGGCCTCTTACAAACAAGTTTGGTGTTGATGTAGACGATGCTCTAAGCCTTCTTGAGTATGCAAAATCTCAAGGGCTTATACCCTACGGTATTACTTTTCATGTGGGTTCTCAATGCAACAACCTAAGAAATTGGTTTATAGGTATAAAAAAAGCCTGGGAGCTTTGGGAAAAAGCCATATATAAAGATATAAAACTTACCATGCTAAATCTGGGTGGTGGTATACCTGTAAATTATCAATACGAATCCCTTAGTATAGAAGACATAGGGTCTTACATAGAAGCTCTTTTACAAAAATACTTCCTTATAAAACCAATGGAAATACAAATAGAACCAGGAAGAGGTATAGTAGGTGATGCTGGAATTTTGGTAAGCTCTGTAATAGGTAAAACCATCAAGCATATAAACGGTATAGAATCTTACTGGATATATTTAGATACAGGTGTTTTTAACGGTCTTGCAGAGGTCCTTGGAGGTATAAGCTATCCAATGTATGCTTTTGGTATCACAGATTTGATAAGAGCTTATACTGTAGCAGGTGTTAGTTGCGATAGCATGGATATAATATCAAACACTACATACTTACCAGAGCTAGACATAGGTGATAGAGTTTATATAATGGCTGCCGGAGCTTACACCACCGTATACGCTGCAAACTTCAACGGTTTTGGTATACCAGAAACTGTTTTTGTATAATGCTTTTACAAAAAGCAAAATACGACATTTTTTAAATTAGTATATTCTATACTACTTACTATCTTAAAAGTGCCTACTTGACACAATAGACTATATAACTTAAGATAATACTATCAAAAACCAAAGGAGGTTAACCTATGGCAAGACTTGTCAAACTAAGCGGCAAAGGACCTATACAGGTAAAAGCCCAAGAGGAAAAATGGGTTTGTACCTGCGGGCTTTCAAAAGGTTTTCCATTCTGTGATGGATCTCATAAAAAGACTCAAGACGAGGCCGAAGGAAAGCTTTATATATACGGTGAAAACGAAAGGATAGAGTTAGCATAAGGAGATTTGTATGGAGCAGGAATTTGACAGACAAAAAGTAAAAGCTTATATAGAAGGTTTAAAAATGTTAAAAGCCAAAAACGATGAGCTTTTAAAAGAGATTGAAAATGTGGCAAAGCACGCTCCAGTAGAAGGCTGTGAACGCTTCATGAAAGCCATGTACGACAACCTAAAACAAAACTCTGAAAACATATCTGGCGCCATTGAATACTGGGAAGGTGAAATAAAGTAAAACACAAAGCCCCTTATCGGGGCTTTTAAAAAAGTATACTAAACAACAATAAATTTCATATATTAAATAGTTAGGAGGAAGAAAATGCAAAATGATATAATAGGAATTTTAAAAGAACAAAAAAAATATTTAGTAGAAAGGTTTGGAGTAGATGAAGTTGCTATTTTTGGTTCATATGCAAGAGGTGACCAAAGAGAAGACAGTGATATAGATATCTTAATTGCTTTTAAAGAGGGGTATAAAACGTTTGAAAATTATATGGATTTAAAATTCTACCTTGAAGAGATTTTTGGTAAAAAAATTGATCTTATAATCAAATCTGCCATAAATCCCCGCATAAAACCTTTTGTAATAACAGAAGCAATATATGTCTAAACGTGTAATAAGAGTTATTTTGGAAGATATTCTTGAAGAGATTAGCCGTATTAAAAAATTTACCAAAGAGATAGAAAAATACAATGATCTTATCAATAATGAATTAGTGTTTTACGCAGTTTTAAAAGCTCTTGAAAATATTGGTGAGGCCGCAAAACAAATACCAGACGATAAAAGAAAACTTTATCCAATAGAATGGAGAAAAATCGCAGGTTTAAGGGATATTATTATACACGAGTATTTTGGAATAGATGCTGAAATAATATGGGATGTTATAATACATAGTTTACCAGAACTTGAAAAAGCAGTAAAATTTCTTCTTGAAAAGAAAGATTAAGATAGGCGTATTATAATAATATGGATGAATATAAAAGTTATAACAGTGGATGGACCTGCTTCCAGCGGGAAATCAAGCGTCTCTAAAGAAATATCTAAGATTTTAGGGTATGTTTATTTCAACACTGGGCTTGTCTATAGGGCTATTGGTTTTTTAAAAGCTAAAAACATAGATTTTTTTGAAGCCATAAAAGAAAATAGACTTTTTTTTGAGCTTTTAATAGGACAAACCAAAGTAATTTTTGAAAACGAAGATATAACACAGGAACTTACAAAAGAATATATAGGAGCTTTGGCTTCTGAGGTTGCTAAAGAACCTAGTTTAAGAGAAAAAGTCATAGTTTTTCAAAGGTCTTTGGTGAAAAAAAACGCCGTTGTAGAAGGAAGGGATGCTGGCACTCACATATTTAAAGATGCAACTATAAAGTTTTTTATAGATGCTGACCCAAAAGAAAGAGCTTTAAGAAGGTATTTAGAAGAAAAAAGCTCTTACGAGGATATATTAAACGCTATACTAAAAAGGGATGAAACTGATAAAAATAGAAAAGACTATCCTTTTAGACCTGCCGAAGATGCTATCAAAATTGATAGTACTTGTATGACAAAAGAAGAGGTGATAAATCTTTGTATGGATTATATTAAAAAGGTTTTATGAAAGAATCTATCGCCCTTCTTATAACTGGTGCTAGTGGAAGCGTATACGCTTTGAGGATTTTTGAGCTTTTAAAAGAAAGCTTTGATACACATGTAGTAATGTCAAAAACCGCAAAATATGTAATGAGTTATGAAACAGGTGTAGGAGAAGAGTTTTTTAAAAAAGAAGCGAAAGTTTACGATTATTCAGATTTTGCAGCACCTATATCAAGCGGGTCTTTTTTATGCAAGTTTAAAGGGGTGTTGGTAGTACCTTGCTCTATGGGAACGTTGGGGGCAGTGGCAAGCGGTGTGGCTCAAAATCTCATTCATAGAGTATGCGACACAGCCTTAAAAGAGCGAGTACCCCTTGTGATGCTTGTAAGAGAAATGCCTTATAATTCTATTCACCTTGAAAACATGCTAAAGCTAACAAACGCCGGTGCCATAGTAATGAGTGCAAGTCCTGGTTTTTATCACAAGCCAAAAACTTTAGAAGAAAGCATAGATTTTGTGGTGGGTAAAGTGCTTGATGTACTTAGAATAGAACACAACATCTACAAGAGGTGGAAATCCTGATGAGAATAGTATTTTGTGGCACATCTTCTTTTGCAGTGCCTTCTTTGGAGCTTTTGGCAAAAGATTTTGAAGTATCACTTGTAATCACCCAACCAGACAAACCAGCCGGTAGAGGTCAAAAGTTAACGCCATCTGCCGTAAAACAAAAGGCCTTGGAGCTAAATTTAAAAATCTCACAACCAGAAAAAATCTCTTTTTTAAAAGAAGAGCTTTTAAATATAAAACCAGATATTATGATAGTGGTATCTTACGGCCAGATAATACCAAAATCCATGCTTGAAATACCTAAGTTTAAATCCTTAAACCTTCACGGGTCAATACTACCAAAGTATAGAGGAGCAGCCCCTATTCAAAGGGCTTTGATGCAAGGAGAAAAAGAAACAGGAAATACAATAATCCTCATGTCTTCTAAGATGGATGAAGGAGATATCCTTTCTATGGAAAAAATGCCCATAGAAGAAGAGGACAACTACGAAACACTTTCTAACAAACTATCAATCTCTGGTGCAAAGCTTTTAAAAGATACAATCTTAAACTGGGTAGAGGGTAAAATCACGCCAACACCCCAAAACCACCAAGAAGCCACCTACGCTATGCCTATTTTAAAAGAAGAACTAAGAATATGCTTTAAAACAAGCGCTTTTAGCATACACAACAAAATAAGAGGCTTATATCCAAACGCCTACGGAGTTTCAAACAATCACAATATCAAAATCCTAAAAACAAAAATATTAGAAAAAGACTTAAATCTAAAACCAGGAGAACTCTTACAAGAAGGAAAATCCCTTTTTGTAGGAACAGGAGATTATCCTTTGGAGATTTTAGAGATTATGTCTTTGAAGGGGAAAAGAGTAAGCGGTAGAGAATTTGCAATGGGTTATCTAAACCAAATAAAGCAGTTTTATTAAAATGATTTTTGAGCTTTTCAAAGAAAACGTAGAGCTATTTAATATTATAAACCACCATCACGATAAGTTTTTTGATAGTTTTTTTTATACATACGCCTCTTTGGGTTCAGGTTGGGTATTGTTGCCTTTTTTAGCTTACATATATACCTTTAGAAAGTATAAGTTAAAAGTATACCTTTTGGCTCTTATTATAGAAACAAT
>JAGDWZ010000038.1:13593-17096 GCA_023269915.1 Hydrogenobaculum sp.
CTTGATACCATAACAGGAGCAGTGATAGGTATTTTTAGTTTTTATGTAGCAAAAGCTTTGGTAGATAGTTCTTTTAAAAGCTCTATATAGGTGGGGTTTGTTTGTAAAGTAGGTACTCTTACAAAGTGCTCTATACCAAGGTCTTTAGCCATATTCTTATAAAGGTAATCCATCTCGTAAAGGGTCTCAGAGTGTTCTGACACAAAGCTTATTGGTACAAGACATAATTTTTTTACACCTTGTTTTGCCAAGTTTTCTATAGTTTTATCGGTGGCTGGTTCTAGCCATTTCACAGGTCCAACTTTGCTTTGATAAGATATCATATGTTTGTTTTTAAAGTTTTTCATGATAAGCTCTACGGATTTTTCTATTTGGTCTTTGTAAGGGTCTCCTTTGTCTATTATTTTCTGAGGTAAGCTGTGGGCTGAAAACAATATAAAATATTCATCGTCTATATTTGAATTTTTAATATTTTCTGTCCAAGCTTTTATAAAAAGTGGATGGTCGTGATAATCTTTTATCTCTTTTACAGGTATGTCTTTCAAGCTTGATTTTTTAAAAAGCCTATAAAACTCTTTAAAAGAAGAACCAGTGGTGGTAGAACTATAATGTGGATAAAGAGGTAAAAGCACTATCTTAGAAGGTTTTACCTTTTCTAAGTTTGATATAGCTTCAGAGGTAAAAGGATGCCAGTATCTTAAAGCTATCTCTACTACAAAATCATCTTTTAAAGCGTCTTGCAAAGCTTTTGCTTGTAAAATAGTTTGCTCTTTTTGAGGAGATTTTCCGCCCATTATCTTGTAATAATACGCCGTTTTTTTGGCTCTAAAAGTGGATATAAAAAATGCCACCGGTTTTTGAATAGGTCTTGGAATTTGAATAATGTCGTGGTCTGAAAAAAGGTTGTATAAGAAAGGACGAATGGCGGACATAGAGTCTGGTCCGCCCATGTTTAAAAGCACTACTGCAGTCTTTGACATCTATAAAAATTTATACTTCCTTTCTTAGTTTTAAAGCCATATCCATCATATTTTTTAAAGCGGGTTTTACCTCTTCCCATCTTCTGGTTTTAAGACCGCAATCGGGATTTACCCATAAAAGCGATTTATCAAGGACTTTCATGGCTCTTCTCATAACAATCTCCATCTCTTCAACACTTGGAATAGCCGGCGAGTGAATATCGTAAACCCCTATACCTATTTGCCTGTCCCATTTACCAAACCTCTCAAAAGCCTCTAATATTTCACCTTTACTTCTGGAAGCTTCTATGGATATCACATCAAAGTCCATATCGTAAATCTTGTCTATGATGTCGTTAAACTCAGAGTAGCACATATGAGTGTGTATCTGAGTGTTTGGGTTTGCGTTTGAGCAAAGTCTAAAAGCTTTTATAGCCCAGTCAAAGTATTCTTCCCAGTCTTTTTTCTTTATGGGCACTCCTTCTCTAAAGGCTGGTTCGTCTATTTGAATTATCTTTATGCCGCTTTTCTCCAAATCTTTTACTTCATCTAATATAGCCAAAGCTATCTGATAAGCTACCTCTTTTTTTGGTATATCTTCTCTGTAAAAGCTCCAATTTAGTATGGTAACAGGGCCTGTAAGCATACCCTTTACTGGTTTTTGTGTTTTTGATTGAGCGTATAGTATCTCCTTTAGAGTCATAGGCTCATCTCTATAAACATCGCCGTATATAATAGGTGGCCTATAACCCCTAGACCCGTATGAGATAATCCAGCCGTGTTCTGTGGTGGCAACCCCTTTTAACTTCTCAGCAAAAAACTCCACCATATCCGTTCTTTCAAACTCCCCATGCACCAACACATCAAGCCCTATTTCTTCTTGGAAAGCTATGACGTTGTCTATTTGTTTTTTAATAAAAGCCTCATACTCTTCTTTTGATATCTTACCGGACCTAAAAGCGCTTCTTGTCTTACGCACCTCTTCGGTCTGAGGGAAAGACCCTATGGTGGTGGTTGGGAAAATAGGTAAATTTAGTATGCTTTGTTGAAGCTTTATACGTTCTTTGTAAGGAAGAGCCCTTTCAAAATCGCTATCTTTTAGAGCTTTTATACGTTCTATTACAGCTTGGTTTTTACCAAAATCTGTTCCAAAAAGAGCCTTAGAGTTTTCTACTTCTTTTAAGCTTTCTTTATCCCCTAAGAAGGCGTTTTTGAGGGTTTTTAGCTCTTCTAGTTTTTGCTTGGCAAAGCTAAGCCTTTTCTTTAAATCTACATCCATCTTTGTTTCGTTTTCTACGTTTACTGGAAGATGAAAAAGAGGAGAAGAGTTTGAAATAGATAAAGAAGGTGCTATCTTAGAAAGCTCATCTATTAGCTTTAGCTTCTCTTCTAGGTTTGCCCGCCAGACTTGACGGCCGTTTATAACCCCAGCTATAAGCTCTTTGTCCTTTGGAAAACCGTATTTTCTTAAGTTTTCAAGGTTTTCAGAATTTGAACACAAATCAAGCCCTATTCTTTTTACAGGAAGTTCTATAACATCTTTGTAAGCGCTGACGCTGTCGTAGTAGGTTATTAACTCTATATCTACCACAGAGCTTAACTCTTCGTATATTTTTTTGACGGCGTTTACTTCATAGTCTTTTAAATCAAACACCAACGCTGGGTCTTGTAGAGAAACTATATTTGCTCCTTCTGTTTTTAAGTTTTTAAGAATATCTTTATAAACTTCCAAAAGGGGTTCTAAAAAATAATAAAGGGTTTTCTCATCTTCTATCTTTGAACTTTCTAAAACACTAAAAACATCTTTTGTAGTTTTCTTATAGGTTTTTGAAAGTTTTAAAAATGTAAAGGGTGCTACGAGGTAAGGTTTTGGATTTTGGATATTCTGCTTTGCGTTTATATAGCATCTTTTGGGCTTGTTTTCTAAAAGCTTAAAATTGTTTGATTCTAACTCTGGGACTATATAATGATAATTTGTGTTAAAATATTTTGTCATCTCCATCGCGGATTTTCCACGGGCCATTTCAAAATACGTTTCAAGCCCCTTATATTCTCCAAAACGAGATGGTATCATCCCAACCATTACAGCGGTATCTAATATAAAATCATAAAAAGACAATTCTCCCACAGGTATTTCATCTACGTTTTCTGAGTAAGCTTTGATCCTTTGGGCTTCTATGGATTTCATTCCTTCATAAAATTGATCTTCTGTTATAGCTTTTTTCCAAAAGTTTTCCAACACGTTTTTAAACTCTCTTTTTTCACCAAGCTTTGGATATCCATACGCAAGTGCTTTCATAAAACCTCCTATAAGTTAAATATTTTATTATACCATATCAAAGGTTTTCCAACACTCTCTTAGTCTGTTCATACTCTTCTTTTGTAATCTCACCCTTTAGATATTTATCGTTTAAGGCTTTTAACGCTGTGCTCTTATGACTTCCAAATATTTTTGACATTATTCCTAAAATCCCCAAAACAAGTACCACCAAAGATAAAAGCCAAACCACCATCACAAGCATACTTATATTATAACAACTAATA